>JBBRVL010000402.1:0-3659 GCA_038246925.1 Chloroflexia bacterium | reverse complement strand
GACCTCGTGGGCTTGGGCGAGCGCGCCGATGACCGCGTGGAGGGCTACTCACGCGGCATGAAGCAACGCCTCCACCTTGCGCGAGGGCTGCTGCACAACCCACAAGTGCTCTTCCTCGATGAGCCGACAATCGGCCTGGACCCTGTAGCGGCGGTCAGCTTCCGCGAGGTGGTGAAGGACCTCAAGCGGGCGGGCGTGACCGTGCTACTTACGACCCACTACATGCAAGAGGCCGAGAGCTTGTGCGACCGCGTGGCCTTCATCAACGAAGGAGAGATCGTGCTGCTCGATAGCCCCCGTGCCCTATCACGCGCCGCCTCCCAACACGTAGAGGTTGAGGCAGTTGTACCCACAGATGTCGCCGCTCCCCTGGCGGGACGCCTGCGGGAATTGACCGCGCTGCATAGAGTAGAAGTCAGGTCTGACGACATGGCGAGTGTTGGAAGCACAGTCAGTATCAAGCTGAACGAAAGCGCCGCCTACTCAACCGTGCTTCGCTTATTAGCCGAAGCGGGGGCCTCTCAGGTTGTCACCAGAGAGCCTACGCTCGAAAGCATCTACCTGGGCTTGTTGGGCGAGCGGAAGATGAAGGTGTAAGCAAGCGCGATGAGCATCTTCTTCGCGGGGTTCCGCTCCCAGCTACAGCGCGTCAGGGTAGAGCCTATTGACTTCATCCTCACTATAGTGCTGATGCCCGTGTTCTACACGGTGGCTGTACTGATGTTGGCGCAATCGGCGGGGAAGTTGGCGAGCCTCGGTGTGTATGGCATCATCGGCCCTGCTGTGCTGGGCATCTGGGCCGGGGCAGTTATGACATCGGGGGAGTTGATAGAGGGGGAGCGCGGCTACGGCACGCTGGAGCTGATGGTCGCTACGCCGCCGGGCGCGTTCGAGTTATCGCTGCTGGGTCGTATCGCCGCCAATACGGTACTCTCGCTATTCGCGCTGGTGGAGAGCGCCCTGATCGCGTGGCTCTTCTTTGGGGTCAGCCTGAACATCACCGACCCCACCGGGTAGCCGGGGAGCATTGCTGCTCCCCAGCCCCCTAAGAACCGGACGTAACCGTCTCCGGTTATCCGGCTCAAGCCTTGAGTACCTTGTAGCCACATCGTTGATGATGCTGTTGGTGACACCAGGCATGGCTGACCCTGCGATTGCTCAGGTCGTCCGTGCCGTCATGGTAGCGGGAAATTAGGTGGTCCTCTTGTAGCTGGTCGTCGGCGGTTAGCTTGTTCCCACAAAAGGCACAACGATAATTCTGTCGCTTCAACAGCTCTAGCCGTTGGTTCGAGTATGTCTGCCGTGCCAGTATCCGTTTGGTGCGTTGCTCCCAGTAACTGTGGAGTTTAGGGTCGTATGGGCTGCTACGCCCTGTGACCTTCACGAACCGTGTAATTGGCGTGGCATCGGGTGTTACCAATTGGGCGTGCTTTTCGGTGAATGTCCAGCCATGACCCATCTCTTTGTAGTAGCGGCGCTTAACCCAGCGTGTTGGTTTATTCGGGTGTCTACGCCTGGCCCACCGCCAGATCATGTGCCATTGTCGGTATTGCACTTTAGAGAATGTCCGCTTGGCCGCGCAATGCCGGTAGTAATTAGCCCAGCCCCGTATCACGGGGTTCAGGTCTCGGATTAGCTGCCCGGCTGTTATCTGCTGATGCGTGTTCAGGTGGCTTTTGACAGCTCTTAGGTGTCTGAGCACCTTTTCCTTCTGCGGTCGCGTCAGCAGCGTGCGCTTGTACCACCTGACCTGGAAACCGAGGAAGTTAAACCCTTCTTCGCGTGTGACGATGCGGGTTTTAGCTTCGCTCAGGGTAAGTCCCCGCTCTGCCAGGAACGCTGTTAGGCGGGGCATTACATACTTTTCCAGTACCTCTCGTGAGGGAGCCGTTACCACAAAGTCATCGGCATAGCGTATCAGGTTGATACCTCTGTCGAGGCCCTTTCGTCTACTTGGCATGACGTTTTGGCCGTTGGGGGCTTCTGCTCCAAACAGCCGCTCCATGCCGTCTAGTGCGACATTCGCTAACAGTGGCGAGATTATCCCGCCCTGTGGTGTGCCGGCGTCCGTGTCGGTGTAGTGGCCGAGTTCCACTACTCCGGCCTTCAGCCAGCGGCGAATGGTGGTCGTAAATGCCGGCAGCCGTGCTAGCAGTGCTTCGTGACTGATATTGTCGAAGCAGCCACTGATGTCCGCGTCTAGTATCCAGGCGCTTGCCCCTCTTTGGTTGAGCGTGGTGTGGATTGCTTCGATGGCGTCCATCGTGCAGCGCCCTGGGCGGAAGCCGTAAGAGTTCGCCTCAAAGCGTGCCTCCCATTCTGGTTCCAGGGCTGTTTTGACCACTGCTTGCATCACCCGGTCCCGCACGGTCGGTATCCCCAGGGGCCGCTGCTTGCCGTTGTCCTTTGGTATATACACCCGGCGGACAGGCTTGGGACAGTAGCCCCTCAGGGTCAGGCCGTCTCGATACAATTGCATACGGGTTTCCGGGGTGTCGCACACCACGCCATCTATACCCGCTGTGTGTTTCCCCTGGTTTTCCTGCGTGACCCGCCGGATTGCCAGGAGTTTCGTTGATGTGGCTCGAACGAGCAGCTTCTGGAGGTTGTGAGCCTTCTTCCACTCCCCGTTTTCAGTCGCTCGGTAAATCCGTTCTTGCAGGCGACGTACATTGGCTTCCACCCCATGCCAGTTGATACTGGCCCAGGTTGGGGGCTGCTCTTCTTCAGTCCGTTCAGTGAATGGTTTCACCGTCTAACTTCTCCAAAGATAATGTCGTCGTAAGGACTTCCTTACCGTCAAGACACCGCCGGACGTTTGCGCCCTTTCGGGCTGGGTATCTCCGCTAGGCCCTATCCGGCCCATTACAGGTCGGCGTTCGCTTCCTCCGGCTCTCTCATTCCCCCTACGCCATCCCCCATTCTTACGTTTGGGATACCGCCGTGGCGGGGCGTATGGGGCTTCCCCAGTTGGCGACAGAGAAGATGCAGGCTGGTTAGGTTGGCATCTGTACCCCGGTGGGAGTGATGAATGTCGCCATAGCCAGCCAGGTGCTATGGTCCTACCCACTTACCATTTTGGTTCCGGCATATCAGCCTCTTTTGCCGGTTTAGCTTATCGGGGTTTTAGGAAGATGCTTCGCGCTCGCTCAACCTTCCAGTCTTTCCCTAGTCCGTGACCGCTTTGAGGCTGGCAGCCACCGGAACATTGTTCCCAGGGCTTCAGACGTAGGCTCACGCCATCGCCTGCCTGGGTAGGGACACCTGGACATTACAGGGTTCACGTTTGTTGGTGAGTTCACCTCCTTTGTGACACTTCTCTGCGGCCCTTGTCTGGTCTGACCCTTATGCGAGGGCTTCCCATACTGGTCGCAACTGGCGTTTGCTATGGGCCTGCTGGTGTTGGTGGCGTCTACCGCAGGGTGCGCGCTCATTATGGCGAACGTCTTTATCCTCTCGCGCTCGGTCCGCATCTTCCAGAACGCGCTCACATTCCCATTCTATTTATTGGGAGGGCTGACCTTCCCAGTAGCAGCCCTCCCCGCGTGGCTGCAACCCCTGTCGTATGGCATCGCACTATCCTGGGGCAGCGATCTCCTACGCACAGGCGCGGGTCAAGCGGCAGGCTTCCCACAGGCCCTCAGCATCCTGTGTGGCCT
>JBBRVL010000401.1:0-3659 GCA_038246925.1 Chloroflexia bacterium | reverse complement strand
GTAGAAGGGGTCAACGGGCGGCATCCATGGGCTGCGCAAGGTAGCGTTCAGGAACCCGAGTTCCATCGGCTTCTCACCACCTTGCCACGGTTGCCACAGGTCAGGGTTCAGAAGGCGGATTACGAGGAAGGCCAGAAATGCCGCGAGGAAGACTACCTCGTAATAGATTACAAGGCCGCGTTTGATCCTGATGAACTCCCTGATTTGAGTCCCTGCTCCCAAGCGCCAGCAAAGCGCGCCTACCGCGGCGAGCAGAAGTACCATGAACCCAACCGTCCATACGGTAAAGGGCATGAAACGGGCGTTAGCCACCATCCATGTAGCCCACGATACCAGCAGCAGACCAAGTACCTTAGAAACCGGATAGGCGCGGTCGGGCAAATTCCGAGCCGCGACGAATATAATCGGGAGTGTAAGGATTCCGAGCAGATAGACAGCGAGCATCCAGAGCAATACCCCTATCCACTGCGTATCTTCCTGGGCCAGTGGGTTCCACGAATAGTCGCCTACGTCGGGCAATGCAGCAAGGGGCTGGTCGTATGCGAGGGATTTGCTGTCTGAAACCTCACTATGCCTGGCCGTGCTGTATTCACCCGGTGGTCTGTTTACCGCAGTGTTGAAGAGTGTGGCTAGCTGGTCGTTTGTAAGCGTTGAGACCTTTTTGAAGATGTCAACGCGTGGGTGGTCGTATACGGTGAAACTCTCATCGGCCGATTGATCATCGATCTTGATGCCAAATAGCTCTGGTGTAACGTGTGATGTATGTACGCGCACAAAACCTAGCTTTTCGGCGAACAGCAGATCATAATAGCGATTCTGGACAGCATATCTCCACGGCAAATGCGGCATCGAGCCGTAAAGGCGGTTGCTGGCGAGAATGATATAGTCAGTCTGTGCCATCTGGTCGCGGATATAATTCAGCTCTTCCTGGGGTGGCCGGTCGGGATAGAGGTCGAATGACACGTCCGGGGCAAAGTAGGGCTGGCCTGTGGGCGCAACCTTGCCATAGCCCTCCGGCCCACCAAGCGGGAGCGAATCGTCCCATGCCTCGCCGCTGTGGCTTGAACCCACGGGAAGGTTATCGTAGATCCACTTCGAGGCCTGCTCGCGGCTGTGGTCCTGCGTGTAGATATTCGCGAAAGCCACTGCCCAAAGGAACGCAGCGCCGATAGTAACCGCAGTAAGAAGAGCGAAAGCATTGTGCCCGGCCCTCACCAGCAGAGGCTGTGTCGCCGAACCAAGTGCGAATCTGGCCCGTCGTGCGCGCTCCCATGCTACGCCCCGCACCAACATAGCTGCCCCCAGCAGACAGAATATCGGGACTAGAGGCAACATGTATCGCATCCACTTTGATTCGAGCGTGAGAATTGTTGCGAAATAGGGCAATGCACCTGTTAGGAGCAGTACCTCCGCCGGTCGCCCCCGCAACGCCTTAAATAGACCAACACCAAAGCCCGCGAGAACTACGATACCCGGTATCGGACTTAACCCCCAAAAGACAAGTTGCTGTAAGTGGTAGACAAGCGGAATAGTCCCAACATATTGCCGCGTAAAGGGCGCACCATCACTCCTGCCACTTTGTGTTTCCGACTCCTCCATGAGCCTTGTCCACCAGGGGTTTGAGTTCCTAACCGCTTCCAGGCCACCTGTCGGCCATAGTGAGAAATCGAAGCTCCATAGTACGTACGGCTCAGTTACTGCAAAGGCAAGGACCGCAAAGAACCCCGCAATGAACAAGTAACGCGAACCACCGACGAAGTGACGTAGCGCCGATTGTGAACGCTCCTTGCTGGAGGCTGGCTTGACGCCAATCGGGTCTCCCAGTTCTGCTCCCAGCTTCCGCGTGTGAGTGCGATAAAGAGTTCGCAGTGCAACAGCAGCTACGACTATTAGCGCGAAGGGAACTATCGTTACCTTGCTCGCGATGGCGAGACCGACGCATGTTCCTACGCCAACCGCTGCCCACCAGGCAGGACGCTGCATAAGCACGACTGAAAAATATATAGCCCCCATCATAAAGGTCGTGAGGAAAGTGTCCGAAGCGTAAAAGTGCGCCAACTGGATATGCGTCACGGCGAAGGCGACTAGAGCAGCGGCAACTAGCCCTGCGCTCCGTGAATAGAGGCGGCGGCCTATTAGAAAGACCAGGATAATGGTTATCAGATCGAACAAGGCCGCTAAACTACGTCCTAGCAAGGTTGTGCCATCATAGCTCAGGAAGTAGCCCTTTGGACGGGTATCTGTCGGTGGCAGGACAGTGTCAAGCAGCCAACCCGTGGCGCGAGTGAGGTAAACGGGAAGTGAGCCATAAGGGTATCCGCCCTGTAACCCTGCGGCCCTGAGATTCATCGGACTGTTGCGTACGTCGAGGAGTTGACTTAAGTCGGTGGGCCACTGAAGCGCTATAGTTCGACCAACAATAAACCGTTCATCAGGGTGTTGATGGTGGTTCTGATCGAAGTTTGTGCCGAAAAACCGGAAGAATGTGGCGCCCAACAATATCAGGGCGAGCAGTAGCTTATAGCGGTGGCGACTCAACAGGCTCTCTTCCGGCACGTTGACTTTTGTATAACTCAGGCTGCCTGCTGTTGATCTAAAGGATAGCGACAAAAATGGCTCCTACGATGTTCGAGTACGTGCAAATCAGGCATCGTACCAAGTGAAGGAGAGCTTAAATACCACGGACGAAGCGCGCTCGACAAAGTATGTAGTCTAACAATTTTAACATACCAAGCGGCTCCAATCAAGCGGTCCTTGGTCGGAGTGGCGAAATCCGAAGATGTATGGGCGGACCCACGTGTCCGCCCTGTACGGGCGCATTCCAGGCAAAGGCGGACACAATTTATGCCACTTCCTCTTGACGCGCTCTATTCCAGAGGATACCATTGAGACGAATGCCTTATAGATATGTCCGTGCAAGGTTTCTCATCTTCTGTTAGATTATGTTTCCGTTCCGATTTTGTATCCTATGTGGCGCAGAAATGGCCGAGTCCAAGCTGCCAACCGAGGACAGGCCGCGTCTCGTATGCGTATCCTGTGGGTACATACACTATATTAACCCCAAGCTCGTCTGTGGTACGCTGCCTGTACAGAATGGCGCGCTTTGGTTATTGCGCCGTGGAATAGAGCCGCGACTTGGATTCTGGTCATATCCGGCGGGCTTCCAGGAATGGGACGAATCATCGGAGGAGGCGGCGTGCCGCGAGACGAAGGAGGAGATCGGCTGCGATGTCATGATCGAGAGCCTGTTCGGGGTCTATTCATCGGCTCGCGCGTCTGTCGTAAACGTCGTATACCTCGCCTCTTTGCTACCGACCTCGCCCCCGCCCATGACAACGCCTGAGGCTATAGAAGTGAGTGCGTTTGAACCTCAGGACCTGCCGTGGGATGATCTGGCCTTCCCGAGCACCCGACAGGTTCTTCTCGATTGGGTTCGGCGCTCTGAGAAGGAGCGGCTACCAGGAGTGTGAGCAGGGGAAGTGGGCCGGCTGGTTGTAGCACTTGGCCTTACTTAGAGTGCCTAACAAAACCTATGCAAGTAGGTAGGGGCGAACCTTGTGTTCGCCTTGTAGGTCGAGCAGCCGGTGGGCACGGGCGAACACAATCCCCCCGCTACGCTCATGCCCCTACGTGATTGTTCATATTTGAGGTTTTGTTAG
>JBBRVL010000400.1:0-3677 GCA_038246925.1 Chloroflexia bacterium | reverse complement strand
TGTCTGGAACCCCAGTAACGGCCCGCTATTGGGCCTACGCCTGCCAGGGATGCGAACATTCGCGATCCAGAGCGCCTCGCAGTTCCGGCCCGGTCCCCCTAATGCTCTGACGAGCGAAGAGTATACCGAGGACTTCCAGCAGGTCAAGGATTTTGGCCGCGTAAACAGTAGCTTCAGGACGCAAGAGCAAACGGCCACGGCGCTGTTCTGGACCGACCACGACCTGAGGCAGTGGAACGATGCCCTGCTCAATCTGGCTGCGGCACGGCAGCTTGACCTGGTGCAGACATCGCGCATGCTAGCAATGGCACACGTCTCGGGTGGCGATGCGCTAATCGGCTGCATGGAGGCCAAGTACCACTACTGGTTCTGGCGTCCTTACCAGGCGATCCCGCGTGCGGACACTGACGGCAACCCCGCGACCGAGCCAGACACCACATGGCTGCCGCTGCGCGCAACGCCGAACCACCCGGAGTACCCATCTGGGCACGCCTGCCACAGCAGTGCAATAGTGAAGGCGCTACAGGCGTTCTTCGGCACCGACAACGTATCGTTCACGCTCGACAGCCGGATCACCGGCACGACCCGCGAGTACGGCCGCTTTCATGAGGTGGTCAAGGACGTCAATCTAGCGCGCGTTCTGGCCGGCTTCCACTTCCGCAACTCTGACCAGGTGGGTGCGAACCTGGGGCGGCACGTCAGCCGCTATGTTACTGACAACTTCTTCCAGCCAACCAGGTGAATGGGTAAGACGGCCCCTAGGTCGGACCATATTCCTTAATAATAAGAACGCCATGCAGGGTTTGCATGGCGTTCTTCTTTTACAAGATAAGAAGGGCAAAAAAAGAGGGAGAAGAGTCCCGCAATGGCCTACTCTCCCATAGGGTTGCCCCTATAGTACCATCAGCGCTGTACAGTTTCACTTCCAGGTTCGGGATGGGACTGGGTGGGACCTGTACGCTCTAATCACGGAACATCTTCTCCCTACTTTACAAAGTTAGGGAAGAGAATAATTGCTCTTCACAATGCAGCAGCTGAAGATTGAGAATGGAAACTCATCGGAAAGTGTTTGAATAACCAATATGGCTTTTGCAAACATGTCCTGTATCTATCTTGGGCTTCCGCTCCATCTGCCTTTACCAAGCTAATGGTTATATGCAGAGGAGGGGAGCACTAGGATAGGGAGGAACAAGCCCTCGACCATGAGAGTCAGCTTAGCTCACCCATTACTGGGTATACACATGCGACCTCACAACCTGGTGTTCTTCCAGGGGTCTTACCTGCTCCCTTGCGGGGCAGTGAGAAGGCTAATCTGGAGGAGGGTTTCCCGCTTAGATGCTTTCAGCGGTTCTCCCGTCCCAACGTAGCTACCCGGCAATGCCTCGTCGACAACCGGCACACCAGAGGTTGGTCCACCCCGGTCCTCTCGTCATCATATCTTCTGTTACCAGAAGGATAGACTATACCTTCACCCTTCACGTTTGTTCAACGTGAGTGGGGCGCTTACCGTGTTATGCGTCCTGTAGATTTACCCAGGTGGCCGAAGCCAAATGGGCAGAGAACACATCTTCACTCGGAAATCCGAGTTCCAGTCGTTACAGGGACTATATGCGCTTGTTCGAGGACGGCAACTACTGATTCAAGAGAGTGCTTTCGCCTACTCTTGTAGTTGCTGCCTGATACCTTGTCCGCTAACTCACAGAGGATCAAGAAGTTATCTAGCGTGTTTTCCTTAGTTAGAGCTATTTGTGCTGCTTGGAGCGCAGTGGTCACCTGCTCCTTTTTAAGCCGCACGTATGGCTCTATCTCTTTCAGAAAACCGCTTGCTCTTTCAAAACCTTCGATACGAAGTTCACTCATGCCGTTCTTGAAGTCGCATATACTTCCAAAACCAATCCATGTTCTGAACTGTTCAAGCACAAGTCTGTGCTTAGAGTCTTGGTATATGCTGACGCTCAATATCACTCGGAACAAGTGCCTTACGTCTTTTCGAGGCTTCAGTTGGAGCTTAACACTTCCATCTCCGTCTATTAGTCCAGCGAGGTATGCTCGTTGCTCTGCGTTCATACAGTCTTCCCTCGGTATTAACCACTATCGCCCTAGGACCATGGCTTATATGATAGCGGCCTTCACCGATTTGGGTAAGTTTTTCGTCTCCGCATTACTGCGGAGTGTAGCAATTATTTACTAGGGGCAGCCCCTCGCAACCTTCTAACGCCCACAGCGGATAGAGACCGAACTGTCTCACGACGTTCTGAACCCAGCTCGCGTGCCGTTTTAATGGGCGAACAGCCCAACCCTTGGGACCTACTCCAGCCCCAGGATACGACGAGCCGACATCGAGGTGCCAAACCATGCCGTCGATATGAACTCTTGGGCAAGATCAGCCTGTTATCCCCGGGGTAGCTTTTATCCGTTAAGCCACGGCCCTTCCACTCGGTACCGTGGGATCACTAACTCCTACTTTCGTACCTGCTCGGCTTGTCGGCCTCGCAGTCAAGCATCCTTGTGCGTTTGCACTCACTGGCAGATTGCCACCCTGCCTGAGGATACCTTTGAACGCCTCCGTTACTCTTTGGGAGGCGACCGCCCCAGTCAAACTACCCACCAGCCACTGTCCCCTTTACGGGGTTAGAGCCGATGCACATCAAAAGTGGTATTTCACCGTCCCCTCCACCACCCCCGCGAGGGCAGCTTCAAAGGGTCCCACCTATCCTACGTATGATGTGCCTCGACCCAATGGCAAGTTGTAGTAAAGCTCCACGGGGTCTTTTTGTCCTGCTGTGGGTAACCCGTATCTTCACGGGTCTTTCAATTTCGCCGGGCCCCTCGTCGAGACAGTGCCCAGATCGTTATGCCTTTCGTGCGGGTCGGAACTTACCCGACAAGGAATTTCGCTTGACTCTTACTCAATATACTTGAGCGGGCGGCACTTGCGGTGCTACCCCTGCATGTCGCCATGCAGTCGGGACCATATCTTTATCCGATGTCTCGGATGTCTGGCGTATGGTCTCTGAGGATTCTGATTAGTTCGTGCCTGGGTTTTTGGCGATTCATTGTTTGAGCTATCTCTGCGATCTCAACCAACCCTTCTCGGGTCAGATGGAGTTTTGCTTCGATCATCTCAACACATCGTGCGAACTTCTCAAAGTCTTGTTGCTTTGATGAGTGCATTGGGTTTTGCCGAAAGAACGGTATAACCGTTTCCAGCAAATCCTTATGCTTCCGCACAACGAAACGATACAGGTGTTCTTTGTGGTTGTCCTGGCGGTTGTTGATAACCACCAGCCCAACTCCAAAGATCTCGCATAGTTCGTGCAGACAAGAAACGCTCTTCGCGCCTTGCGTTACTACAAACTCATGCGTTGCCTGATAGCCAGTTCTGTAGCCTTTACGGTTTACGCGGTCATATTGCCGAATAAAGCCGATGGAGAAGCAACCTTCTCCGTCTACGAAACCAATAACCCAGCCTCGCTTGATTAGCCTTTCCTGCTGATTGTCTGCACCCGATGCATTTTCAGTCGCTTGGTGCTGCATTTCTACAGTATACAAGTTACTAGCACGGGATTCTACACCTTTTTCAGGACAGATATTCCAGCATATAGCCAGATGTTTACCCTGCTGTTACCAACAGGGGAGGCAGCGACTTCTACCTTAGGACCGTTATAGTTACGGCC
>JBBRVL010000399.1:0-3691 GCA_038246925.1 Chloroflexia bacterium | reverse complement strand
GTCAGAAGTATCATTAAGATCACGTATTATAATTGATGATCCAAGTAAAATTGGTAAATATACATGTATGGCACAAAATGCAGATGGAAATAGTGATGCAAGTATTCTCACTCTGCAAAGCGCGACCCTGCTTTCGGCTACACGATTTCTTATCCGCCCAACTGGTGGACACAGGTGCGCGGCAGCACGCGATTCTTCTTCCCGTGGAGCGATGGCGGCACACTCAACGCGCCCTACTACCTCGAACTCAAGGTAGAAGCTAATATCCAGGGATGGACAGCTGAGACCGCCAACGTCAGCGGCGCATGTACCCTTCAACCCAATGGCAAGAACGGCCTGCGTTGCCTGCGCACGAATAGCCAGGACGATAAAAACGTATATGATGAGATTTACGGCTTCGACAGCAAGAATATCTATGTCTTGAAATTGACGGTCCCTAAACGCAACGCAGATACATACAACGACCGTTGGAGTAAAGCGCAAACTATATTCAGTCGAATGACTTCCAACGTAACACTTGCTTCCGAGACCAGCAATAGTAGTGACTACCGTAACGACGCGCAGGTGCTATTCCTCAACGGTACAGACCTTTGGGCGGTAGGTACTGATGGCCAGGCTAAGCAGCCTGTCACTCGAGGATACGGTGTGCGCCAGTTCGCCCTCTCCGCCGATTTGCGAAGCGTGGCTTTCATCGCTACCAGCTTATCGAGCGACCTGTGGGCCAGACACCTCTACCTGTCGCACAGCGAGGCAGGTGTTTTCTCCGAGCCTGTGGCGATCTGGTCGGCCATGGATATACACGATATCGCCTGGTACGGTGATCGCCAACTGCTTGCAATCGCCACAAGCGCCGAAGAAGGCTTCGGTATTTACAGCATTATGCTACCCACAGGGGGGTTAGCTGCGAGCGACCAGCCCCTGGCAACTCGACTCATAACCAGGCTGGCCGATAACATGTCAGGCGCGAGAGGTCTTGCTGTATCACCCGACCGCCAGTTGGTATCGTTCCTTGCTCCGGTAGCCGTCGATAAGGGCACCGATATTTACGCGGTCCGACCAGACGGCAGCGACCTCCGAAAGCTAATTTCTCATACCGAGCCGCTGTCGCCTATCATGGACGGCCAGCGCGTGCTCCCCGCCGCGAACCAGGCGGTCAAATCTTACCTGTGGACCGATGGACGGTTGGAGAAGGCGGGTTACGAGTTCAATCTCCTCTTTACTAGCGGTAACTCTTCCAGCCCAAACCTATACAGGGGAGGCTATCTCTATTCGGCGATAGGCGTGACGCGGGGTCCCTTGCTGGATCATAACACGCTCGGCGTAGACGATCCCGACAGGTTACAGATAATCCACATAGCTTATTCGCCAAGTGGCAGGGTAGCACTAACAGGATATTACAACGACTACCGCAACCGGGCTGACTATCTTGCCGGCCTCTGGACAGCCGATCTCCTGGATGGCGTGCTCGCTAACATCACAGCGCAGCCGATGCCTGACCGCCCGAACGGTATAGCCAACCTTGAATGGTCGCCCGACGGTATGGACCTTATCTACAGGGAGACACTCCCGAGCGGCCAGGAAAACTGGATATCGTCCGGCTATGACGGTCTGTCCAACTTCATGATAGTGAAGCTAAACCCGACGACAGGCAAGAAAACGGTACTTTACAACAGCACCGGGCGATGAGGGATGAGGGATTGGGAAAGTGAAACGTGAAACGTGAGCCATCAGCCATCAGCCATCAGCTAAGAAGGGCCACCGACCACTAACCCCTAACCCCTCATCCCTAACCCCCAGTTGGGCCGTCGTCCTGCTTGTTGGGGTCGCTCAAGTCGGAAGCGTATTCGCCGCCCGCCGCTTCATGGCCTTTGCGTAGAGCCTCCATAAACTCGGCGCTCCCCACGCCGCCTGATCCGACGAACTCTTCCTCTTCTTGCACGCCGCCAGATGAGCTGGTGTCGTAGTGCGAGCCGCCGCCCATGTAAACATCCGTCGCATCCGAGGCGGTAGAGCTTGTTCCGCCGGTCGTCGCTGTAGAGGCCGCACCTTCGCCACGCGTATTGCTGGTGTCGTAATGGGAGCCGCCGCCCATGTTAGGTTCGGGCCGGTTGACCGAGCGTGCCGCGCTTTGGGTCCCGGCGGATAAGATGTCTGTTGCGCTGCCTCCACCGCTGCTCTCTTTATGACCTATGCTGCTACTTGTACTGCTACTGCTGTCGCTATCTTTCTTGTTGCTGTCGCTGTCGTCGTCTTTACCTCTGCCCAGGATCGCGTCCAGCGCTCTCCTTGCCACATCCGATAGACCGCTTTCGTGTTTCGGGTTGGAATCACTCATTTGTCTGATCTCCTTTTGGCGAAACTAATGGCTCTGGTGGAAACATGCCGATATAGGAGCAAGAAACATACCGACAATGCATATCTACAACCATCGAGCAACCATGTACAACTCAGCACCCCACATGAAACGGTTCACAAACGGTTGTGTCAATCGTCGTAACGCCCGCAGCCAGCGTGTCGATTGCTGCCAGGTGTCAAGTCTGTTTGTGGCGGTGTGCATTACATGAATCTTGAACCCACAGTCCGTGAGGAGACGCTGCATGGTGCGGGGAGCGAAGTAATAGATATGATCATTTGGGCCTATGACCCACCATTTTGCCCCTAGCAGCCAGTAATTCATGCTTTGAATGTTCGGTGTCGTGAGCGCCAGCATGCCACCCCGGCGTACCAACCGTGCGGCCTGCTCTATATAAACCCTGGGGCTTTGTACGTGCTCGATTACGTCCCAGAGCGTCACGACATCGAACCAGCCGTATGGGAAAGGCGCCGCATCAAGTGTGCCTGTATATATAGTTGCACCTGTTGCCTGCTCGGCCAACTCGGCCGCTATAGCCGAAGGCTCAACCCCATAGACTTCCCAACCGCGGGCTTTGGCTGCCATCAGGAACTCGCCAGTGGCGCAGCCGATGTCAAGCAGCCTGCCGGTCATGCGCGCATTCTCAAGTGTGTCGAGATAGGGATCCCAACGCGCCTGGTTGGCTACGGGGTCCACTGCCGTGGATTTGACCCTGTCGGCGTATTGCTGCCAATAGTCAGGGGTATAGCGTCCGAAGAGGTGCTCGGCTTTCCAACGGGGATTGCTGTACAAAAGGCCGCACCCCGTACAGCGTACCACCGGCGTGTTGTATTTCCAGAAGACGATGGGGTGCTCGCCGGATGGAGCCATACACAGATCGCACAACGACACGCGCTCATAGCGTGGATCAACCTCTACCAGCGGCGCATGGCCCACAATCTCCAGTGCTCCCGCGTCTACGAGTCCGACTACAAGGGCACGCGCCTCTACGTGGGTCAATGCCTTCAGTGAAGGCGAGCTAGCCTGGATTTGTCTTATGGTTGCGCCCGGCTTGGTCTTTACGAAAGATACGGCTTCTTGCTCTAACTCACTGAGGGGGCGTCGAGGGTGAGGCCCAACCCCGAAGAGGCACGTAGTATGGTCGAGCGCGCGCAGGAGGAAGTCTAAGTCTCCGGGCTTTCCAATCTCTTGCAAAGCTGCCACCCCTGCCCTGGAACCGGCTGTGAACCTGTGCTACAGTTGACGTGCAAGCATACCCGCTACGAGCGAATTGTGTCAACAGGACCGGCTGTCATGAGGAGTGAAATCCAAAGATGTAGGGGCGGACCCGTGTGTCCG
>JBBRVL010000398.1:0-3735 GCA_038246925.1 Chloroflexia bacterium | reverse complement strand
GAGGAGCACGATATAACTTTGACTTGTCATTCTGAGCGTAGCGAAGAATCCGTCTCCCTAGCACTCACCTACCCATGCGGATTCTTCGCTACGCTCAGAATGACAAAGGGAACTGGGTTCACATCGTCAATCAGGTATTTTTTAGGTGAGTTATAGCATATCCCCGCCAGCCACCGGGCCACGCACCGGAGCCTCTACTACCCCGCTTGAAACACCCAACTCTGCCACTGCTTCCCGTCCCGATAAGTGGGACCGCGCTGTCATAGAGGCACGTGGCGGATTACTCCAATCGTGGCGCTGGGGCGAATTCAAGCGCCTCTCCGGTTGGACACCCCGCAGGCTTGCCCTCCCCTCCCCTGACCAACCTTCCGGCGAGGCGATCCTGGCCCAGGTGCTCTTCCGCGCCGTCCCCAAGCTGCCTCTTCCCCTCTCGATAGCCTACATCCCTCGCGGCCCTCTCCCCTCCCCGGACCTTGATCCAGACACAGAAGCAGCTTTCTGGCGCACAGTCCACTCCGTAGCCCGCAAGCAGGGCGCCATCTTCCTCAAAGTTGAGCCGCCACTGGAGATTACCTCACCAGAGGACAGATCCACCCTCGACAGCCACATGTCTGCTCTCGGCTTCCAGCCCGCCGGACGCCTCCAACCCGCCCGCACAATTGTCCTCGACATAGACAGGAGCGAAGAAGACCTCCTCGCCGCCATGAAGCCAAAGACACGCTACAACATCCGTCTGGCTGGCAAACGGGGCGTCGTTGTGCGCCAGGCCCGCACCCAACAAGACCTCCAGGTCTTTCACTCGTTATTAACTGTAACAGGCGACCGCGACGAGTTCGGCATCCACACCTTCCCCTACTACGAGCAGATGTGGCGCACATTTGGCCCAGATGGCGACGACAGCATCCTTGTCCTGCTGGCCGACCACCCCGACGAGGCCCAGAGAAATGCCGGGCCGATAGCAAGCCTCCTCGCTCTCAGGTTTGGCCGCGAGGCAATCTACATGTACGGCGCATCGAGCAACACCGGACGCGAGCATATGCCCAACTACCTCCTGCAATGGGAAGCCATAAAGTGGGCCAAAACAAACGGCTGCACCCTCTACGACTTCTGGGGCATCCCTGATGCTCCCGCCGATGACACAGCCGACACAGAGTCTTCCCCAACAAATACACGGTCCGGCCTGCGTGGTGTATACTGGTTCAAGAAGGGCTTCGGTGGGCGCGAGATAGAGTATCCCGGCGCGTATGATTACGTATATAACCCCCTTCTCTATAAAGTCTGGATGCGCTGGCGCGGCTCCGATCTCGGCTGATTCAACCTTACAACCCCAGCACAAATCAAAACCTATGAATTACCAACCCCTAATCCCTAATCCCTAATCCCTAATCCCTAATCCCTGATCCCCGACCAATGGAGAACTCGTGGTAAAAAAGCTCATCGTACTCTTAACCCTCGGCTTGATGCTAGCCGCCACAGCAGGTCTTCTGCAACGCGCCCCAAACCGCACTGACCGCACAACTGCCCAGCTTCTCGGTCCTCAAATAGAAGGCAAAATAGCCTTCGTACACAAAGACAGCATCTGGATTTATTCGGGTGACAGGGCACAGCAATTGACCGCCACCCCGAAGGACCGACTCGCCAAACGGGATGCCCAACCCTCATTCTCTCCCGACGGCACACAACTCGTCTACGTCCGCTTCGACGAAGGCTTCTCCGACCTCTACAAGCTCGACATCAACGACCCCCGCGACCCAACCCCGCTCACCGACCACAGGCCCAACGTAGAAGTAGGTCAAGCAAGCGGCCCTGGTGTCAATGGATACAATGAGCTTGCCCTCTGGGCGCTCTACCCCGCCTGGTCGCCCGACGGTCAGGAAATAGCATACACAAGCGATATAGGCACCGAATACCCCGGCCTCTTTTCGATGGACCCCGATGGTGGCACCGTTACCAGGCTCGAAACCCTCAATCACGGTATCCAGACTGTCGAGCGTCCTTCCTGGTCCCCCACCGGCACAAGGCTCGCAATCACTAACTATGTGACCGATAATAGCAAAGGCCAGATATGGATGCGCGACCTCGTAGGCGGCAAATGGATCGAGATCACTAACGCCAAAGACGGCGCATATGATCCCGCCTGGGCACCCGATGGCGAGTGGATCGCCTTCACTATGCGCCAGGGCACCGCCCACAACATCTACGTGGTGCCCACCAACCCCGAGGACTGGCCCGGCGACCACCCCACCCCCATCCAGATCACCACAGACGGCGCCTCCCGCTCCCCCGCCTGGTCCCCCGATGGCACAAGGCTCGCCTACCTCTCGATGCGTAACGCCATGTTCGATATCTATGAAGGCAAGCTAACCACAAAGACCAACGGCGACCCTTCCCTCGCCTCCGTCCAGCGCCTCACCGAAAACGCCGACATCGACGGCAACTCCGGCCTAAGCTGGGGCCAGTAAGCAAGCGCAAGAAAAGAGCTTACCATCTCTGGTAAGCTCCTTTTTTCTAATCCCTAACCCCTAACCCCTAACAACTCCGCGCCCTCTGCGCCTCTGCGGTGAATAAAAACAATATAAATCTTGGCGGTTTCGTACTTAAGAACGGTCGGTCGGCTCCGAAATCTCCTCCAAAACCCCACCCGTAGCCGCATCGTCCCCGCTATCTTTCGTCGCAACGTCGCCTATCGACAAAATACCCACCAGCTTATTCCCCTCGGTCACAAGCAGCCTTCTGATCTGGTTCTCAGCCATCAGCTTACGAGCCTTATCGACATCATCCTTCGGCGAAATAGTCACCGTATTAGGCGAAATAAAGTCCTGCACCGTAACCTCGAACGGGTTCAGTCCCGACGCCGTCACCCGGATAGTAATATCGCGGTCCGTTATCACGCCCATCAACTCCCCGTTCTTCACCACCGGAATAATCCCAACATCCAGGTCGCGCATCATAAGCGCCACGTCACCTATAAAAGTCCCAGGCGACACCGTCTCCGGCATCTCAGTCATAATCTCTTTTACTTGCATTATATTCTTCCTCTCTTTTCGCTAACGTCTCTCTATGCAGTAAGCACAGCAACACAAATGAATAGTTGCACGACCCGTGCCAGCAACACGCGAGGGTCCGTAGGGGCACCCCCCTGTGCAATGGTGTCGCATAAAGATTCCGTAGGGGCAGGCCCCCGTGCCTGCCCTAAGGGGGCTGGGCGGGTTTGGTCGGTGGCGACCAGGGCAGGCACGGGGGCCTGCCCCTACAGTACGTTCCAATTTTAATGCGACACCATTGCCCACAAGGGGTGCCCCTACCGAACCTTTCGCTCATAATCGTGATGACTAGTTGGTAAGCCAGCCATGATCGCGCCTCAACGTGACAGAGACATCTCCGGTGGTGCTGCCTTTCAGGGGCGGGTTGAGCTTCGTGACTACTACTTCTGCCTCTTTGATGCGCGGATCGTGCACTAGCACGGCTCGGAGCACCCTTGCCGCCAGGTGCTCCAAAAGCTGGCTTGGTTCCCCTTCCATCTCGGCCCGCGCCAGTTTGTACAGGGCAGAGTAGCTGACGGTGTCGTCCAGGGTGTCGGTTTGGGCTGCTCTTGCGAGGTCTAGCCAGACGGTGAGATCAAGGCCGAAGCGCTGTCCCAGCGTGGTCTCTTCCGGGTTCGCGCCATGTCTGCCGAAGAAGACTAGCCCTCGCAAAGTTATTTGGTCTTTGTTCATGAGGCGATTTTACCGCCCT
>JBBRVL010000397.1:0-3754 GCA_038246925.1 Chloroflexia bacterium | reverse complement strand
GACTAACAAAACTTCGTAAGGGAGGTTCACGAACCTCCCTTACGAAGTTTTGTTAGTCGTAGTTAGGGGGAGAAGAGTGCCGCAGGAATACATAGAAATCCGGGGCGCCCGCGAAAACAACCTGAAGGATGTCTCTCTGCGAATCCCCAAGCGCAAAATCACCATCTTTACAGGCGTATCCGGCTCCGGTAAATCGTCCATCGTATTTGACACCATCGCATCTGAAGCCCAGCGCCTGCTGAATGAAAACTTCAGTATGTTCATTCGCACCTTCCTGCCGCGCTATTCACAGCCCGATGCTGACGCTATCGAAAACCTGAGCATGGCGATTGTCGTTGACCAGAAGCGTTTGGGCGGTGGCGCACACTCGACGATGGGCACGATCACCGACATCTACGCCGTGCTGCGACGGCTCTTCTCGCGCGTGGGTCAGCCCTTTGTGGGGCACTCCAACGTCTTTTCGTTCAATGATCCGCAAGGCATGTGCCCTGAATGCAACGGCGTTGGCCGAAAGATAGGCGTAGACCTGGAGTTGTTTCTGGATAAATCTAAATCGCTCAACGAGGGAGCCATCCTGTTCCCTGAATACTCTATCAGCAGTTGGGATTGGACTATTTGTACTCAGTCCGGCTTGTTTGACAACGACAAAAAGCTGAGTGCCTATAGAGATGATGAGATAGAGCGATTACTTCATGGCAAGCCGCACAAGGTTGAAACAACCATGGCAGGTAAGCCATTTAGGTTAACCTTCGAAGGGATCATTGATAAGTTTAGCCGCAAATACATCACACGCGACATCAAAACAATGTCGGAGCGCACTCAGAATGCGGTCGAACCGTACATCACTTATGGCCCGTGTTCACTCTGCAAAGGCACGCGCTTGAGCCAGGCAGCCCTC
Source organism: Chloroflexia bacterium (assembly GCA_038246925.1). Classification (GTDB taxonomy): domain Bacteria; phylum Chloroflexota; class Chloroflexia; order QHBQ01; family JADMIH01; genus JADMIH01. The sequence goes on along the minus strand of JBBRVL010000397.1, from coordinate 2,856 downwards.
AGTTGCAAGATCAATGGCTACAATATCGCCGAAATGAGCTCCATGGAAGCTGGCGACCTGATTGATGTCATCAGAGCCATAGACGATCCGGTCGCGGTACCGATAGTTGCAACGCTGACCCAGCGCTTGCAGCACCTGATAGACATCGGCCTCGAATACCTCACCCTCAATCGCGAGACCGACACCCTATCCGGCGGCGAATCGCAGCGTGTCAAAATCGTCAAACAACTCAGTAGCAGTCTGATGGACGTGATGTATATTTTTGACGAGCCAAGCATCGGCCTGCACCCGCGCGATGTGCATCGCCTCAACGAACTGCTACTAAAACTGCGCGATAAGGGGAACACGGTACTTGTGGTCGAGCACGATCCTGATGTGATTAAGGTGGCGGATCATATTGTTGATGTTGGGCCTCACGCGGGTAGTCGCGGTGGCACAATTGTCTACGAAGGGAGCTATGCGGGCCTGCTCCATGCCGAAACCCTCACAGGCCAGTATATCAAGCAGACGATGCCGATCAAAATTAGCTCCCGTTCGGCAAAGGGCAAGCTCTCTATCACCAACGCCAGAGTAAACAACTTGCAGAATGTAAGCGTAGATATACCTGTCGGCGTGCTAACCGTTATCACCGGTGTCGCAGGCTCCGGTAAAAGCTCGCTCATTAATCAGGTATTTCTGCACCAGCATCCTGACGCGATTGTGATTGACCAGTCACCAGTGGGCGTCTCTACTCGTTCCAACCCTGCCACCTATACGGGCATCATGGACGACGTACGGAAAGCCTTCGCGACAGCCAACAAGGTCAGCCCTTCCCTATTTAGTTTCAATTCCGAGGGAGCCTGCGAAAACTGTCAGGGTCTGGGTGTCATATACACCGACCTCGCGGCCCTGGGCGAGGTCAAATCACCCTGCGAGATATGCGATGGCAAGCGCTTCAAGGACGAAGTGCTTGCCTATAAACTCAACGGTAGGTCTATTACTGACGTTCTCGCTATGACCGTTCAACAGGCGCTCGACTACTTTGGCATCATGAAAGTTGTCAGCAAGCTGCAAGCAATGAGCGATGTGGGTCTGGACTACCTGGCGCTCGGTCAGCCTCTAAGCACGCTCTCCGGCGGTGAATGCCAACGCATCAAGTTAGCCAGCGAACTGCACAAGAAGGGGAGCATCTACGTCATGGACGAGCCTACCACCGGGCTGCATAAGTCCGACATCAGTAAGCTGCTCGCCATCATGAACCGCCTGGTAGATACGGGCAATACAGTGATTGTGATCGAGCACAACGTGGATGTCATCAAAAACGCCGACTGGATCATTGACATGGGGCCTGAAGGGGGCAACAAGGGCGGGCGAGTGATGTTTGAGGGCACGCCGGAGCAGCTTTTGGATGCGACGAACTCACACACGAGCGCATACTTGCGAAGCTAACGCGCCTGAGCAATGTCAAAGAAACGGTATATCTGAGCTATCGCATCTCTGGGCACGCTAACGCTTATAGCCTCTATCTGCGGGGTCAACTCCTCCATTCTCCCCGCCATTTCGCGGAGCATTGCCATCTGGTCGGCGGGCTGAACTGGCGGGGCATCTGTGCGAGTGTCCTTATAGCCAGGCCGCTCATCGCGCAGACCCACCAGCCATTCGACTTCCTCCAATGTATAGGTAAGCATACCGAACATAGTAAGCGCGCCCCAGGGTTGGCGGCGAGCTATCTTTTTGGCTGCTACGATGCACATGGCCCAGAAGAATGCGACCTGGTTAGACGCCCTTTCAGTACGCTCCTCACTTGAAAGCGGAGGCGCTGATTCGGCGTGCGGCAGGCCCATACGGTCGAATAGGAGGCGTGTATCGGGCGGTATCGTGGCGGCTGATTGTGGCTGCCAGTACCAATCTACCTGGTGCGGCCCCGCCTCTCCGCTGTACAGGGCTAACAGGTATGCGCCTCCGGCAGGCGCGTTCTGTGGAGCCTCCTGTATGAGCAAGGGGCTGCCAAGTTTCGCCACATACTCTTGCCGCGCCTTACTTATCTCCCCGATGTGCTCGTCCGAGACCACAACCCACAGGTCAATGTCGCTCAGGCTGTCGGCAGTGCCGTTCCCCAGCGAGCCGAAGAGCCATGCGGCGACGATACGCTCGTCGCTTTTCAGGAGGGTAATGGCTCGTTCCAAGAGTGTGTTCCGCTCGGCTAACCTTGCTTCTAGCATTGTGCCGTTTGTCATTACACTGCTCAACCTATTATTGGAACGGAACGTACTGTGTCAATCCCCAGGATTAGCACCGGAACGTCTATATCCGCCACCCCACGCGCCCGAAGGTCCCATACGAACTGCTCGAAGTACGAAACTCCTGTAGACATCTCTTGGGCAAACTGCGCTATGGGCACGACCTCGATGCCTGCGTCTATAACCCCTTGGTTCTTAAAGATAGTCATCTTGGAGCAAACGTTGTAGACCATGAATGCGTACTTCCCAAACTGTACCTCGACTCCAAGATTCTCCTTGACGAAATCCATATCGCGAAAGGCTCCTATTGTTAGGGCCTTAGCTGTGTAATCCTTCGTATAATATTCAGTCGGGTAATCGCAATACACCTTCCAGTGCTTCCAATCGAGCAAACCGAATTGTCGGTTGAATGCTCTATTCAAAGAAGATGGGCTATACAGCACACGGCCCTTCATTGTTTTCTCTATGCTTATTTTCGTCTTATGCTCTTCGGCGTTTACGGCGGCGATAACGCTTTCGACTTCGGTCAGTAGATGTGGATATCGGTCTTGAATCACTGCCTCGCCATCGTTGAAGGAGAATCTTCCCGCTATTATCATTCCGCAGCCTCAGTGGCCTTACCCCATTCTATAGGTAT
>JBBRVL010000396.1:0-3786 GCA_038246925.1 Chloroflexia bacterium | reverse complement strand
ATAAGGGCACTACCGCGCCCCAATCTAGGGGAGTGAAGCAGCCGTCTCCCCCACTTGCGCCGTAGATGGCGGTAACAGTGGGCACGTCGTATGCGCTCGCAGCCCTCTCCGCGATGCGCCTGCCTAGCTCCGTGTCCACCGCCATGTCCACCTCGACGCGGCCCTGCTCACCCTCCCCTTCCAGCACGCCGAACGCACGCTCCGTCGTCATGACGCATACCGCTCCCGCGACGCGAACGCCGTGTGGGGTTATCACCACCACAGTTTCGGGCTGCGCGGCCTCCATGCGGCGACCAAGCTCCTCCATCGCCGCGCGTGTGGCGGCGGTGCTGGGTGCGGCGTCACCCGCAAGCTCGGCGATTACGTCGCTACCGTGGGGCGCAATGCAGGCGAAGGTCAGCAAAAGCTATGCTCCCACCGCCATTATATCCCTATGAAGCTCTTGCGTCTCTTGCGACGGCTCAAGGCCCAACTCACGCTCCAGAGCGCGCACGCACAGGCCGTACCAATAGGCCGACCTGTTATGCTGGCCCAGGCGATGGTGGCTCGTCATCAGGAGACGATAGGCGTCCTCGCGACAGTCATCCTGCGCCAGCAGCTTCTGCGCCCAGATGATCGCCCCTGTGTAGTCGCCCGCCTCGATAGACATGGATGAAAGCATCGTGAGCATGGTGGAATATGCGTCGCGCAGGGCTTCGCGCCTGAGGAGGGTCCAGTCGGCGTAGGGGTCGTCTTCCAGAAAATCGCCCGCGTAGAGGGTCTCGGCCTGCTCGTACTCGCGCATGGCCCCCGCTTTGTCCCCGGCGCGAGCCAGACGCCAACCTTTGTGCCAGCGCTGCTCGAACTCGGCCACATCCACCCACACTGAGGCTTTGGGGTTGACCATAAAGTTACTGCCCGATATAACCAGCAGGTCGCCCATACCGAGATGCGTGAATGTTACATTGCGGCGCAGGGTGTGCATAAGCACGCGGAGGCGGCTCGATGTGACGGCGGGGTTCGACTCGGGCCATAGGAGGTCGAGCAGAGCGTCTTTGGAGATAGGGTGGCTCCCCTGGCTCAACATGTACTTGAGGACCGTCTGCACCTGGCCGGGGACGTTCGGAGCTAAAGCCTCGTCGCCTATACTCATTCTGAATGAGCCTAGCAGGTTGACCCGGATATGTGGGGTAGGCGCGCACTCGACCTGAAGGGGCAGTAATAGTTGGGCGGACGGAGGCGCTTGAATTACGGCAGCAGATGGGGCGTGTGTGGCGGGGGCAAGCTGGCCCTCGGCTCCTTGTATAGTCACACCCAGGGCGGCGAGTTGCGAGCCAAGCGCGGATAGAGAGGCCGATAGCTTCTCATACTCGGCGGTTGCCTGGGCCAGCCAGGAATCCACCTCTTTTTTCTCCGATTGGATGGGGTGTGCAGCCACTTCCCACTACCTTTTTAGCCTGGTTGGAGCAGGCCGAATCTGAGGCTCAGTTGTTTGACCGGGGGAGTGACGGAATGGAGCGACGATGGGAGAGAAGATTACAGGCCAGATGTAAGCTTACTATTAGCTTCGCGCGTACCTGTATAGCCGCAGATTGAGGTTCCTCCTAAAAGAGCAAGTTGCAAAGCCAGATACCGCGCCCAAGAATGAGATAGGTCTCGCAGCCGCATAGAGCAACAAGCCGAACAGAGCAATCATAGCACACGAGATATGTAAAGTCAACCGTACTTTTCTGGTGATTACCCACATCTCGGGGAACGCTGTTTTCGTGCGTGAGAATATGCCGATATAGAGCTGAATAAGCGGACCATAGGCAGGTGACAAGACCTTGCCACGCACGAAGAGCTGCAAGTGTTCCACCTAAGCCCGAGATGTGGGTAATCACCAGTACTTTTGGAGGGAGTGGGAAATAAGATAGAGAAGCAATAAAATTAGGACTTTCGCTTGTGAGCGTGCAACCCGTAGGGGCGTGGGCTGCCGCACCGGCACGCCCCTCCAGAGAAGCTGTATTTCCTGGTCTGAGCGAAAGTCCTGAAAATAAAGATATGGAAAAGCCAGATTACCGAAGATGTCCGTACTGTGAGCAAAATGCCTGGAATGCCTGGGTGGTGAATGCAGGCGTGGCCCACTGTTCCTGCACGGTGTCCATAAGGGCCTGGAGGCGGCTGCGGAAGAGGGTGTCACCTACTCGTACCATGAAGATGCCGTGTTTACAGACGAACTCCCGGCCTCTCAAATGGCCGCTATTGGTTTTCGGAACGGGGTGAATACACTCAGGTTCTATGCTAAGGTATGCAGCCCAAAACTGCCTTAACTCATCCGGGTCTTGATCAGCGTGATACTGGAAGCTAAACTGAAAGCGAGGCTTATCCGACAAACGTCTCATGCATCTGTAGGCGAATTGTATCATGGCAGGGCTTGAGTTCCCAAGCGAAACTACATTCCTGCACTTACGATAACCTTCAGCCAGATACAGGACCACAAAGTCCCTTACTTCCTGATCTTCAAGCAGCGCCGACGCTATCTCAAGAGTTGCATCATAGGCTTCTTGCCTGCGGGACGCACATTTCGCCTGCATTGCAGCCGTGCCTGCTTTCTGGCCTGCCGTCTGCTTCTCTGTGCGCTCTATAACAATGCCTCTTATCCAGTAATAAACTGTAGTCCTCGGCACGTTTAGCCTCTCGCTAATGTCGTCCAAAGCCATATTGTGCTTGGTGCGTAGTTCTATAGCCTTCTGCCGGAGATGGTCTAATCGCTTCATGGGGTAAAGCCTCAGAGAGTCTGCGATAATGGACTATCAGCGACCCTCAAATAGAGACGATTTTTGTCGGGGTGGCGTGATTCGAACACGCGAATCCTCTCGGTCCCAAACCGAGCGCTCTGCCGGACTGAGCTACACCCCGGATTGTCCCTCATTATACACGCCATACAGCCAACCCGTCAAGCGAGACTTGCACTTTTCGCCCACTTCGCTTATCCTTTCATCGCCATGTTACGCAACATGGTATCACCCCACATCTGTACCTCCCTGGCATATCGCCTACCCCAGAAAGAGAGAACAATTCCCTATGTCGAAGATACCCGAACGCCATATGGCTCTTGTAGCCTTATTATGCCTGGCGGCAGCAAGCGCCTGGACATACTCCACCCAAACGCCCGCAAACGCACAAAGTAGCGACTCACGCTACTTCCCAGAGACCAAGCACACTGTCAAGGGCACATTCTGGAAGTATTGGCAAGAGCATGGCGGCCTCCCCCAGCAGGGCTACCCTATTTCAGAGGAGTTCGCGGAGATCAATGACCTGGACGGTAAGCAGTACACCGTGCAATACTTCGAGCGAGCGACCTTTGAGATGCACCCTGAAAAGCAGCCTCCATATGATGTGCTGCTATCGCAGTTGGGCACGTTCCAATACCGCACAAGGTATGGAACTGAAGGCGCGCCCGATCAGCAGCCTAACAACGCGCCGGGCAGCCTCCTCTTCAAAGAGACGGACCATCGCGCAGGGGGCAAGTTCCTTGACTATTGGAACAAGAACGGCGGGTTGGCGCAGCAGGGCTTCCCTATCAGCGACGAGTTCTCCGAAAGGAGCGACCTCGACGGCCACACCTACATTGTCCAGTACTTCGAGCGCGCCGTCTTCGAGATGCACCCTGAGAAGCAGCCGCCATACGACGTGCTGCTCTCCCAGCTAGGGACCTTCCAGCTAAAGAAGAAATATCCATCAGGCGCGCCTGGGGGTGAGGGTCAGCCCCAACCCACACAAGCACAACCTCAACCCACCCAGGCCAGGCCGCAACCGTCGGCT
>JBBRVL010000395.1:0-3786 GCA_038246925.1 Chloroflexia bacterium | reverse complement strand
GGTGCTCGATACAGACTTGAGTGGAAAGACGAAGGCTGAGGCAGAAAAGCTGCTGCGAGATAAGGTACAGACCTTCCTGGCGCAGCCTGTACTATTCGCCTGGCGGGGGAAAGAGTGGAGGCCCAACGCCGAACAGATAGGGCTAAAGATAGACATCGCTCGCACCGTTGATGATGCGTTCACCGTGGGACGAGGGTCCGACATGGCGCAGAACGTATCTCAGCAGTGGATAGCCTCACAGGCGGGATACGTTGTGCCTCTTACGGTGGAGTTGAGCGAACCAACGCTAGAGGCTTACCTGAAGAGCATCGCGGAGAGCGAGATAAACCAGGAGTTGTTCGAGGGTGATGTGCGCCTGAACGGGACGCAGATCGAGGCCCAGGCAGGCGTCGAGGGCCGTGCCCTCAATGTATACGACACGATCCTTGCGGTCCGCGAGCAGGTGGCGAAAGTAGAAGCAGGCAAAATCGAGCTGCCTGTGGAGCAGATTGAGCCTACGGTCTCGGCCCAGGAAGTACAATATGTGGAGGGGTTGCTTGCGATAAGGATCAGCGGACCGATCACAGCCAATGTGCCGGGGAAAAGTCTGTCGCTCGACCGAGATGCCATCATCCGCTTCACGACCATAGAGCGCAATCCCGACCGCTCGGCAGAAAGGCATGTGCAGCTTGGCTGGAAAGAAAATGAGTTGAAAACGTTGGGTGAGACATGGGCAAAAGAGGCAACCCGCGCTCCCCAGAATGCCCGCTTCGCCTGGAACAACGGCTCGGTATCAATACTAAGTGAATCAATTGACGGCTTCGAGACCGACGCCTCAACGGTAATCGCCTCGATCAAGGAACACGCCGACACATCGGACAAACGCGAATATGACCTGCCCGGCAAGACGATAGCGGCCACGGTGAAGAGCAATGACCTAAGTGCGCTCGGCATTAAGGAGTTGATCGGAACAGGCGTATCAACGTTTACAGGCTCTTCCCAGGAGCGGGCAACGAATATCAAGGTCGCATCGAACTTGCTTCATGGGGCAGTAGTCCCACCAGGAGGCACGTTCTCATTCTTGCAGGCGATGGGCGGGATAGACGAAGATCACGGCTTCGTCGAAGGCTACGTGATAGCAGCCGAGCGCACACAGCGCGGAGTGGGCGGCGGGGTCTGCCAGGTATCGACCACGGCGTTCAGGGCAGCGTTCAGGAGCGGCTTGAATATAACGGAGCGCCACCAACACTCTTACCGGGTCGGCTGGTACGAGGCGAACGGGGAGCCGGTCGGCTTTGATGCGGCGGTGTTCGACCCTGGGGTAGACTTGAAGTTCGTCAACGACACGCCTGGTTATATACTCATTGAGGCGCCTGTAGGAGCCGAGACGCTGACGGTGAACATCTACGGTACAAAGATGCCGGGTGAAGTGAAGCTGGAAGGCCCGGCTATCAGCAACAGGGTTCCCGCCCCACCCGACGTGTATGAGGTAGATCAGCGGCTGCCGCCAGGCACGAAAAAGCAAGTCGAAACGGCCAGGGGTGGCCTCGATACGGTCATTACGCGGCGTATAGTAGTGTCGGGCCAACCCGACAAGGTAGAGCAATATCACAGCTCATATGCGGCGTGGCCGAACTACTTCATCGTGGCTTCGGCATCACAGATACCGAGGGGTGGGGGTGGGACGCAACAGGCTTTTGGAATTTTGGATTTTGGATTTTGGGTTGGAAACGTGAAACGTGAAACGTGAACTTATGCGTCGGGTACCGATCCCTAATCCCTAATCCCTAATCCCTAATCCCTAATCCCTGGTCACTGGTCACTGGTCACTGGTCACTGGTCACTGCGGTGGAAATACGTTACTTTGCGTAGAACCCAAGCAGACTATACGCGTTATAATATAGCGAGTAAATGTTTGTAGCTTATGCTATAGTTTGCACAAAAGAGAGAAATAGGAGGAGAAGCTTGGATAAGAAGAAGTTGGTTTCATTGGGCGGGACCGCTATGCTTATTGTCACTATGCTGCCGGCGACGGTCCCGCAGGGTGCCGGTGGTGTAGCCAACGCAGCGGCCCCCACTGCCCAGGATGTGCCACCCGACGTCTCGGCGTTCAATAATGTTTATGATCGCACCGACACGCTGGTGGCGACAGGACGTGTTAAGCGCACGTTCTTCTGGGGTCCGCAGCCGATCTGGACGACCCGTGAGCTTTATCTCGACGACCCCACAGGCACCGAGACACGGCTTGTGCAGTACTATGACAAGAGCCGCATGGAGGTCAACAACCCTAACGGGAACAAGAGTGACCCCTTCTATGTGACTAACGGTCTGCTTACCGTAGAGCTTATTTCGGGCATGATGCAAACAGGCAATGCTACGTTTGAGAACCGCAAGCCTGCCCAGGTAAACGTCGCCGGTGACTTCGACGACCCGAACGCCCCTACCTACGCCTCTTTTGTGGGTAAGGCCAACGCGGGCGGAGACAAGCCTGACCCCAACAAAAGGGGCCAGAAGGCCACTGCTACACTCAACAGAGCAGGTGTAGTAGGGAACGATGCTAGCAAAGCCAACGTAGTAGGTACTGAAATCGTTTTCTACGACGATGTCACAAAGCACAACATTCCCAAGGCGATGTGGGACTTCCTTAACTCGCAGGGCCTTGTAAAGCGCGGCAACCAGGTTGTAACCGAGGCGCTCAACACCCCCTGGTTCTACGCTACGGGTCGCCCCATCTCAGACGCTTACTGGGCAAAGGTGACGATCGCGGGCAAGCCGAACATCGATGTGCTTATTCAGGCCTATGAGCGGCGCGTGCTGACGTATGTGCCCTCGAACCCGGACGGCTTCAAAGTCGAGATGGGCAATATAGGCGCGCACTACAAAGACTGGCGCTATGTCGGCCCCGGCAAGGTAAACGGCACGACCATCCCATTCCCCCTCACGGTCAAGCGCATCGGCTTCGGCTTCAATGCTCAACTCTATTACACGGACAAGGACCGCGTCCAACAGAAGGCGCGAGAGGCTGGGTTCACCTGGCTTCGGCAGCAAGTAGCATGGGAAGACCTTCAGGGCGTGAATCGCCTCTTTGCCTGGGGTGAGCTGGATAGCGTGGTCGAGTCGGCACCGCGCAACAAGAATAAGCTTATCTTGTCGGTAGCGAAATCTCCGAGATGGGCATCGCCCAAGACAGTGAGGGGCATGCCTGATAACCCCGCCGATTTCGGCAACCTGATGTATATGATGGCCCGCCGCTACAAGGGCAAGGTGCAAGCCTACGAGATGTGGAATGAGCAGAACCTGCGCGGGGAGTCGGGCGGCCCGATAAACGTGGCGCAGTATATCGAACTGCTCAAGTATGGTTATAGCGGCGTCAAGTTCGCCGACCCGGATGCCACGGTGCTGTTCGGAGGTCTTACCCCTGTCGGTCTGAATAACCCGGATGTCGCCATCGACGACGTGAAGTACCTTGAGCAAGCATATGCCTTCCAGGGCGGCGTGATGCGAAGCTACTTCGACGTGCTGGGCGCGCACCCCGGCTCAAACAGTAACTCACCCGACCAGTTGTTCCCCGACAACCCAGGCACAGGTAAGTGCCCGCCGATCTATGCATCACAAGAGGGGACCTGTTGGAGGAACCACGCGTCATTCTACTTCAGGCGCATAGAGCAGCAATACGCGGTCATGGCCGCCAACGGCGACGCCAACAAGCAGATGTGGCTTACCGAATTCGGGTGGAGCACGTACAACACAGCCAAGGGGTATGAGTACGGCCAGCTTATCAGCCCGGAGACGCAAGCTCAGTACCTC
>JBBRVL010000394.1:0-3794 GCA_038246925.1 Chloroflexia bacterium | reverse complement strand
TTTGTGATGCACGAGGCCGCGTCCGCGGATCCGGCCAAGCACCAGGCCGCCGTCAAGCTCCTGTGCGCGGAGCGAGCCGATAAGCGGTCCAGGCTCTGTCTGCTCTACTTGCAGGGTGACATCAGGGTATTTGGCTCGGAACTCAAGCATCCAGGGGTGGAAGATGTACGAGCCAGACAGGAGCGCGCACCCCAACCTGATGCGCCCGCTCACTTCCCCTCGCCTCGACATCAGCGTCTGCTCGGTCGCCTCGGAGAGGTTTATCATCCGGCGAGCTGGGTCTAGAAGGTCGAACCCTGCGGCAGTAAGCTCCACGCCGTGCCCTCGCCTGACGAATAGCTTCGTGCCGAGATGGGTTTCGAGAGTGCGTATTTGCTGGCTAACCCCTGGCTGGGTCATGTGGAGGCGCGTCGCTGCCGCCGAGAAGCTGCCGGCTTCGTTCACTACGAGAAATACATGTAGTTGCCACAGGTTAATCACAGGCTTTACCCTTCGGGAGTTATGAATTATGAATTATGAGTTTTGAATTGTAAACATGAAATATGAGGATAAGTGACAAAGTACGGTTCCAGTAATTCATAATTCAAAACTCATAATTCATAATTCATTTACCGCTACCTCCGGTTTCGCACCGGCGTCTAGTTTGTCGAGGCCGAACATCTTGACTGCGTTTGAGGTAGTCTGCGCCGCGAACTCCTCGAAGGTGATGCCTCGAATGTTTGCTACCGCGCGTGCGGTGTAGGCCACGTAGGCCGGCTCATTTCTGCGGCCCCTGAACGGCTCAGGGGTAAGGAATGGGCAGTCGGTCTCGACTAACAGCATATCAAGTGGCACGGAGGCCGCGATACGGTGCTTGTCGGCTGCCTTCTTGAACGTTACAGGCCCGGACAGTGAGATCATATACCCAAGACTCATGCATTCAACCGCATACTGCTCGTCGCCCGAGAATGAGTGCATCACACCGCGTGTGTCTTTGCCGTCTCGCCTCAATATCTCCAGCACATCCTCATGCGCGTCCCGATTGTGTATTATTACCGGTAGGTCAAGCTGCCTTGCCAGGTCGAGGTGCGCCCTGAACGACCTTTTTTGCTCGTCGTGCGAGACATACTGGCGATAATAATCAAGCCCTGTCTCGCCAAGGGCCACTACTCTTTGACGCCCTTCAGATCGACAAAGCTGCTCCAGTTGCGACAGAGCCTGGCTGGTTGCCTGGTCCGCGCTGTTCGGGTGAACACCCAGCGCCGCATACATACCGTCGAACTGCCCGGCGATTTCTATATTCTGGAGCCAGTCCGGTGGTTCTATACCCAGGGTGATAATGCTCGACACCCCAGCTTGCCGCGCGCGGTCAACAATCTGCTGCCTGTCGTTATCGTAGTCCTCGAAGTCGAGATGGGCATGCGTATCTACGAGGGTCGCGCTGGTTGTAACCGGCTCGTGCATCATGATGCTAACCTACCGGTGGGGGTTGAGGCCGCCACGGCGCAAAGGGATGTGCCGTTTATCCTATCACACTAACTCTTTTCGCGCAACAGTTTGGAAGGCACTTTATGACAGAAAAAATATTGCAATCCACCGCCACATATTGTAAAATAAATCACAAGTATATTGTGATGAACTTCACAATTATTCCAGAATCGGACGCGTATTGCTGTCTTTCCGAAAAGATTGCTGCACAGGGGGTCCTCATGAGAATACTTGACGCCATCGACCACAGACCCTGGCCTCTGCCACGGGGCCGCGCCATTATGGTCCAAACGTGGCATGATCTACTTTTCGCTCACTGGCCGGTCCCTGCCTATCTCCTCTACGATAAGATACCGAAAGGCGTGGAACTGGACACTTTCGGCGGCACAGCTTGGCTTGGAGTTATCGCCTTCCAGCTGTCGGATGTTCGGCTCAACGGCATACGTGCGGTTCCGTGGGTAAGCAACTTCCCCGAGGTGAACGTGCGCACATATGTAACGCATGATAGCAAGCCGGGCGTCTTCTTCTTGAGCCTTGATGCGGACAATCCTCTTGGAATCACCCTTGCAAAGCCCTGGTTCAGACTGAACTACTACCGAGCGCAGATCGAGATGAAGATGCGGGGTGATGGCATAGACTTCAGTAGTCGCAGGACCCAGAGAGGCGCGTCGAGCGCACAATTCGAGGCATCATACAGGCCGTGTGGTCCGGCATTCAGGGCGCAGCGTGGCAGCCTTGAAGCATGGCTAACGGAGCGGTATTGCTACTATACCGCACCGCGAGATGCTCATAAGGGCCGTCTTTACAGGTGTGAGATACATCACCTGCCGTGGCGGTTGCAAATGGCCCAGGCAACGATATGCAGCAATACAATGGCCCTGTCACATGGCATTGAATTGCCCGCGACAGAGCCATTGTTGCATCATGCCCGTAAGATGCAGGCGCTCATCTGGCCGCTACGGCGATGCTAAGAAATGGGAGTAGGAAAGAAAAGATGCAATACTGTAGGGGTGCCCCTACAGTGCCACTCGCTAAAAACAGCTTACTTGACTTTGCAGCCTTGCTGGACGAGGTATTCTACACCCAGGAGGCCGAGCATCACACTGTTATCGAGGTTCGATTGTTCCGGGTGGTGCTCAAGGCGATTGCGCTCGAAGTATTGGACCGTATAAGTCTTGCTGTCGGCGGCGTTTTTCTCCTGCATCTCACCTGAGATTGGATAGCCAAACGAACCTATTCCTCCCTGGCGACTCCACCAATCTTTGAAGAGCCTAAGCGCCTGCCCGGTCTCTAAGAAATAGGTTAGCGTTGGCCCGCTTGGTACGGGCGCGAGCTTCTGGAAAGAGCGTCCGCCGGTCACCCAATTGCCGAGCAGACCGAGCTGCACGTCGTTTGGTGGGGCGTTCTCCGGGTGGTATTCGACCCTTGCGCGCTCGAAATATTGCTGTTTGTAGATCTTGCCGTCACTGGACGGAGCGGTAAACTCCTCTGTGATAGGGAAGCCGAGGACGAATAGGCCGCCGTGCTGCTCCCAGTACGTCTTGAATGCGCCGCCCAGGTTGTGTCCTGTTTCAGGGAAGTAGCGTGTCGTCCCGTTATTTATGGGTGCAGCTCTACTCACTGCCTGGCACGATGCGTTGGCCTCTACGGGTGGGGAGGGTGTAGTCACGGGCGCGGGTTTGGGTGGGGTGTGTATCACATATATCGGGCTGCTTCCTGTAGTTAGCGCCAGGGAGCCGCCTGTCGCTTCAACCACCCTCAGCGTGCCGTCTCTGTCCGATACCTGCGCCCTCGCTGAGGACGTGGGCAGGTTGACCTGTGCGGGATCGACGGACCAGAGCACATCGACTACCTGCCGATCGGGACGGGTAAAGCGGACGGTGGTGACGTCGGGACCGTCGAAGGATTGCAGATCGTCGAGGTAGATAATACCAGACCCGGCTGGCTCATCCGGGGTATTCTCCAGGCGGAACGATACGAAGTTCACGGGGTAATCGACCCTGTTGTTGGAGGGATTACCGCCTGTGTGCTCCCAATCGAAGTAGTAATTATTGATGCGCGACTCGAAGTAGCGCCAGCCATCCTCCGCACCCGTGACGGCGCCGAGGCGGACCTTGAATAGCTCGCCGTCGCGGTCCTTCAGCCATACGCTGATGTAATTACCCGAGGCATCACCACGCACAAAGAGGCCGAGGCGGGTCGGCTTGCCGGGGAGCGGCTTCGGCTGGGGTGGCGCGAAATCAACTGCCTGGTTAGTTCCAGTGAAGTTGTATTGTAGCTTGCCTGATGAGTTCCCTGTGCGGTGCTGCTCTGTGACGATGGAGAAG
>JBBRVL010000393.1:0-3796 GCA_038246925.1 Chloroflexia bacterium | reverse complement strand
GGCTTCATGAACCAGCGGTCGTAGATGGCCTGAGCTTCCTTGGACACGATCATTCGCTTCATTTCTGAGTCTATGAGCGCCTTGAATTCGGCGTCGCCTTTAGATAGCATGATGGCCAAAGGCTCCACCGTCAGAAACTTGCCAATGACCTTGAGCTTTTCAGGGTGGGCACGGCCGGCAATCAGACCGTACAGCAGCACGTCATCCATGGCGAATGCGTCGGTCTCGCCCTTCTCCAGCATCTCGACAGCGCGTGCGTGTTCTGGTGCTTCTTGCACGACCAGATGGAGCACGCGCTCGCGATTGATGCGCTCGACCGCTTTCATGTGTATGTAAAGCTGGCCTTTGTCGTCCGCCGAGCCGCGAGCGAAGAGGTTGCCGCCGCGTACGGTCGGCTCGAAGGCGGGAGTCTCCCAGAGGTCGAGGGGGTCGGGCGGCTGCACGTCATAGTGGCCGTAGATGAGGACGGTCGGCTGGCCGTCTGCGTGCAGCCAGTCGGCGTAGACGAGAGGATGGCCCTTGGTATCGATTACACGCACGTTCTCCATGCCGGAGCGGGTGAGATCGGCGGCGACCCACTCGGCGGCGCGGCGCACGTCGCCTTTGTGCTCGGACAGGGTACTGACGGAGGGTATGCGGAGGAAGTCGCTTAACTCTTCGAGGTAGCGCTGCTGTTCAGGTGATTGGGGCGCTGAATTGCCGGTCATAGGTGCTCTCCTTTGAGTGAATAAGGTATTGTACGGCTGCGGGCGTGGGATAGCAAACGGCGGAGGTTATCTGACGTAGCGCGTGCATAGTCGGGCTGTATAACATGGCTGTTGGACTGCTAAACGTATGTAGTGTAAATTAGATAGAGAGCGTCTCTGATACGACCCGTAGAGGTATTGTGCAACTGAAAAGTCCTATCATATTCCAGCTGTGGCGGAGCGAGTTCAGTAACTATTCAGTCGAGCGGTTCCGGCGCGACCTGCTGGCGGGGCTTACCGTGGCTGCCGTCGCGTTGCCCCTTGCCCTGGCGTTCGGGGTGGCGAGCAGCGCGACTGCCGCAGCTGGGTTGGTAACAGCCATTATCGCGGGATTTGTGATAGGCGCCCTCAGCGGCGCGCCTTACCAGATCAGCGGGCCGACGGGGGCGATGTCGGCTGTGCTGGTGGTGATCGTACAGAAGCACGGCTTGCAGGGATTGTGGGTTGCGTGCGCGCTCGCGGGTACGTTGATGCTGGCGTTGGGCATATTCAGGCTTGGCGGGGTGATAAACTTCATCCCCGCGCCCGTAATAACAGGCTTCACAAGCGGCATTGCCCTTATTATCTTTATCGGGCAGATAGACAACTTCCTGGGTGTAAGCACACCGGGCGCGGAAACAGCCGCGCTCAAGACAATAGGCTACTTCACTAACGGCATACCCGCGCCGAACTGGCAGGCTGTGCTGTCCGCTCTCATAGTGGTAGCAACGATGCTTGCCCTGCCGAGGCCCAGGCTGACTACGCACCTGCCCGCAGCGTTGGTAGGCATTACCATCGCCACTATAGCGGCATGGGGATTGGGCTGGGCGGTAGCCACCATTGGCAATATACCGGCTACTATTATCCTCGACGAGCGATACATCCCCAGTTTCGACGACCTAAACACGTTGAGCAACTTGCTGGTGCCTGCCGTTGCTATCGCCGCGCTTGGGTCGATAGAAAGCCTGCTGGCCGGGACGGTAGCGGGGCGCATGACTGGGATCAAGCTGAACGCCAATCAGGAGTTGATCGCGCAGGGTGTGGGCAATATAGTTATCCCCTTCTTTGGCGGGGTGCCCGCGACCGCCGCCATCGCCCGGATGAGTGTGGGGGTGAAGGCAGGTGGGGTCACGCGTATGATGAGCTTTGTCCACTCGGCGGCGCTGCTGGCAAGCGCACTCTTCCTGGGAGGGTTGATAGGGAGGATACCGCTGGCGGCTCTGGCGGGTGTATTGATGGTGACGGCATGGCGCATGAACGAGTGGCACCTGATCCGCTTCTACATCAGGCGCAGGCTCAAAAGCCCAACGGTCGTGATGTTCGTAACGATGCTGGCAACAGTGGCCCTCGACCTGACGCAGGCTATCCTGGTGGGGGTGGTGCTGAGCCTTTTCCTCTTTATCAGCCAGGTATCGCGGCTCGATATTGTGCCGACCGATGTCGATTGGGAGCGATTGCGGGCGAGCGGGTATCAAGTTGCCTCGAAGCCGGAGAGCATCAAGGTGGTATACGTGAGCGGCACCCTTTTCTTCGGGGCGGCGCACCAGTTAGTAAACCAGATAGAGGCGCTCGACAGTTGCAAGGTGTTGATTCTGTCGATGCGGGGCGTGCCGATGATGGACGCCTCTGGCTTGCATGCCGTCGAACAGATATGGCAGCACCAGATAAAGAAGGGAGGGCTGCTTTACCTCACAGGGTTGCAGCCGCAGGTCCACCGGCTGCTGGAGCGCGCAGGGGTCACAGACGAGATAGGCATCGATAAGTTCCTGTGGAGCGCGGACCAGGCTATCAGGAGCGCGGGGGAGGTACTCAGCACAGGTCCGCTACGGTACGACCAGGCAGCAGAACAGCTTCTTACGGGCGACGAAGAGCTGGAAGAGATGCCGCTGGGGGTGGTCACGGTCGAATAGTGAGGACGAGGGATCAGGGATCAGGTTTGGATTAGGACGCGGGACTAAATGAGCATGAAGAGATTTCGGTTTCTGAAGCCGATAGCGATTTTGCTTCTCCTGTTGGCGGTGGTCTATCTGGCTGTCTCAAGCTATGTTGCATACAGCTTGTGGCATCCGGTGCGCCACGCCCTGCATACTACGCCCGCAGCCTATGGCCTCCAATATGAGGATGTCCAGTTCACAAGCGCAGTCGATAGCATCTCCTTGAAAGGTTGGCTCATGGATTCGCCGGGTAAGGAGACCATACTGGTCATGCATGGCAGCAACAGCGTGCGGGACAACTACATCGGTATGGAGGTATCGCGGGCGCTTGTTCAACACGGCTATGATGTATTTACCTTCGATTTCAGGGGGCACGGCGAGTCCGGAGGCGATGTTGGCGCGCTCGGCGCTCTGGAGACGAGGGATATAAGTGGCGCGCTTGCTTATCTCAAAGGTAGAGGCGTTGACGAGGTAGGGTCGTTTGCGCTTTCGATGGGCGCAGCTACGGAGTTACTGGCCGCACCAGAGCACTCTGAAATGCGAGCAATCATCGCCGACTCCTCGTTCGCAGATCTATTTACAGTGCTGGATAAGGAGCGTGCCAGGAACGGCATCCCCTCCTTCTTCAACCCCGGCATACTGCTGGCGAGCAAGGTATGGTTTGGGATAGACCCTTTGGAGAATGAACCTAAGCGGGCATTAGCCCGCCTGGAAGATCGTCCGGTGCTTATAATTCACAGCAGCGTAGACCCCCTTATCCCGGTCAATCAAGCCTATGAGCTTCAGAAGGCGGGTTCGAGCAATCCCAACCTGGAACTGTGGATTGCACCAGGCTCAGGCCACGTAACGGCGTTCGCGGATAACAAAGAAGAGTACCTGAAGAGGGTGATAGCCTTCTTCGATAAGAACCTGCGGGATTAGGCAGCAGATGGCTGTGTGCAGGAGCATAGAGACTAAAGGATTAACTTTTAGATGACGCGAGAGAATGGCGCAAATGCGCCTGCATTGCCCGGCCCAACCCGTCGTAGCGAATTCTGGGCGGGCTGTAGAGCGACCCTTCCATTGGACCCGCCCGTCGCCTATCCGGTGCTCCATCATCTTGATCAACCATTCCTGGTCGATCGTGTCGAAGTAGCT
>JBBRVL010000392.1:0-3804 GCA_038246925.1 Chloroflexia bacterium | reverse complement strand
GCTGCTCGAAGCGCTCGGCCTTTTGTCGGGGGCGGCGCTTTTCGCTGCAGGTTGGCTCAGGGCCTGGAGAGATAAGTCATACGGCCTCGGTCTGATAATCGTCATAAGCGCACTCGTCTTCTTTCTTCCTGCTATAGTGTCCATGATAACGGGCAGGTGGCTGTTCGTGCCACACTTTATGCTTTTTCTTTTGCCCGCGCTGCTGGTTGTGCTTGCCACAGGCGCAACCTGGCATCCTACCAGTGAGGAAAAACCTATACCAAAAAGCGCGCGTTCAAACTCGAGGACCCATTATCTTCTTCCGGCGCTACTCATCCCCTGGCTGGCCGCGCAGGTATGGGGCATTGCCCTCTTCTACCGCTACCCACCACACGGCGCGGACGGCCTGCGGGAGCTTGCCTCGGTGCTGCGCGCCTCCGCACGGACCGGCGATCTGGTATTCGTTACGCCTCCCGTCCTGACGCCTACTTTGCGCCAATACTATTCAGGCGAGCTGCGCGGCCTCCCTGTCGATTTCGACCTGAAAGCCGTTTACATACCCTACGATGCAGACGACTGGCACCGGCAATCGTTGGCAGCCCTCGATGCTGGCGTCACAGGGCGGGAACGCTTCTGGCTGGTTTACCGGCCAGAATTGGATGAAGGCGGGAAACTACTCGAATATGTTACGAGCAGGGTGGGCACGTGGGTCCGCCCCTACAGGGTGGTAGACCAGCATAGTTACAAGTATGCCAACCTTTATCTGTTAGAGAGGCCCTGATGCGCGGCTCTACTTTGAGCATAAGGGCCATTCTCCTGCCGATGGCATTGGTCATCGCGTGTGTCCTCTTCTTCGCTTACCTTCTTGCGCGCTATGCTTACGATGGCCTCTATGGGCAGGACTCTTATGCCTATTACTACCAGGCCCTGGCCCTGTGGAACGATATCACCGGGCAACCCCAGCCTGCGAACTGGCTTTCCACGAGCGACGGCTTCCGGTGGCCCATCGGCTATCACCTGCACATCATCGCCGGATTCCTCTTCGGGGGCACAGGACCGGAGGGAGGGAGGCTTCTGACGCTATTGCTTGCTGCTGTAACGCCCGGTCTGGTCTACCTCATTGCGCGTGAACTATGGCCTGACATGTCAGAGGGCGGACACACGGGTCCGCCCCTACGGAGCGCCGTAGCCGGGCTTTCGGCGGGGGTGCTGCTTGTACTGAATGGTACTTATACCCGCTTTGGCCTGTCTCTCATGTCCGACGTGCCTGCTCTCTTCTGGAGCTTACTTGCACTCCTCTTTTTCCTCAAGGCATGGCCTGTAGACGAATTACGAATATGGAAGGTCTACCAGGTCGAGTACGACGAAACCGCCAAGACGCCAAGTGCGCCAAGAGAACGCCAAGAGTTTCATTGGTTTGGATTACGAAAGAGACATTGGGCGTTTGCGGCGGGATTGGCGTTCGGGGTAGCAGTCTTGGTGCGCTACGGCTCGTTATTGCTGCTTGCCCCGGTGGTCGTCTACCTTATCGTTCGCCGGGTTACACAGCCGCAGCGCATTCCGTGGAAGGGCGAGGTCAAGCCATTCCTGTGGGCTGCCGCCGGACTTGGCCTGGCCTTGCTGCCCCAGGCAGCTTATTATCTCACCCACTCCGCTGGGTCGGGTTACAGTGACTTTCTAGGCGACTGGAACATTGCAAATATCTTCAGCAACAGGGTAACGAGCACCGATGGCACCTCCGTCTACGACTACCCTATGATAGCGTTCTACTTGCTCACACCACTGGCAAGCTCATCCGCAGGTTTCCTTTCGCCATTCTACTTGCCTGCCCTCGGCCTGGGAGCATGGACGCTGTTGCGGGAGCGTAAGTGGGCAGTAATAGCCCTCCTTGCTTCGTGGTGGCTTATTCCGGTTCTCATCTTCAGCGGCACCGCGTACCAATCTCACCGCTTTGTGCTGGCCTATTTACCTGCGCTAGCAATTGTCTGCGGGATAGGTATCGCAACTGCTCTGGAGGCCATACAAGAATTACAAATTACGAATTACAAATTACGAATTATGAAGCAGCGAATCGTCATAACTCTGGTAGCTGCGGGGGTGCTTCTCTCCGTCTCCGTGGGCATTGTACAGGGCTGGCGGGGAGTTGACCAATGGGTAGGCACCCATATCGCCTTCAAAGAGGAGGAGAGCAAGGCGGTGACAATGGCACGTGAGGCGGCTGGCAGGACAACGCCCCGTGTCGTGAGCTTCGGCACAACCGCCGCTCTTTTCTATTACACTCGCTGGCCGATGCTCGATTTCTACAACCATGACGAGGAAGAGATCGAAAACTTCTTCAAAGAGCCGGGAGAGCGGCTAGTCGTACTGCCGGAAGAGAGCATGAGCACTCAGTGGGCCGGTACGCCCTCTGGTGCCCGCTGGGAGTGGATTCGAGGACACTATCTTTTACAGCTTGAGGGCAAAGCAGGTTCTTATACCATCTATAAAGTGCAAGATAGGCCATGAGAGGTAGATAGAACCAGATCGCACCCATGCTTCTGGAGTTCTCTTCTACGGTTCTACTTCTCAGTCAAGAAGTTCATCATTCCTTAATAATTCTCATTTCGTCCCTTAATGCTAGCTCTATATACTGTCTTGGTAGCGCGATACAAACCCGACCACAACAGGAAGTAAACAGGATAGTAAATCTGAGGAGTAGAAACAAATGAAAAACAAACCACTTACATCTCGCAGGAGCCGAGTTAGCAGCTTCGCAATATTGCTGCTTGCGGTGTTCCTTACATACAATTGGCAGCCTCTAAACGCCACCGGCGCGAGCGCAGCAACGCTGGCAGCAGGCTGTAGGGGCACTATCACCCCTGCGCTTACGGAAGGCCCATACTACAAAGCAGGCTCCCCCGAACGCGCATCGTTGCTTGAGACAGGAATGAACGGTACCAAAATCACGCTTACCGGCTATGTGTACGACAAGAACTGCCAGCCTATATCTCACGCCTGGCTTGACTTCTGGCAGGCCGACGCTGCGGGCGCATACGACAATAGCGGATATAGGCTCAGAGGGCACGTCTACACTGACGCATCAGGAAAATACCAGATCGAGACGATCATCCCCGGAGAATACCCCGGACGTACCGTACATATACACGTCAAGGTTCAAGCGCCGAATGGTCCGGTGCTCACAACACAGCTTTTCTTCCCCGGCGTAGCTCGCAATGGGAGCGACTCGATCTTCAACCAGGCCCTGTTAGTGAATGTACAGGATACAGCAACCGGCAAGACGGGTAGCCTTGACTTCGTGTTGAACGTGACAACTATCCCCTCCGCACAGGCAACGTCTACCACGGTAGCGCGTGCGACCGCAATACCTACTGCTACGGCATCAACGAACAGCTACACCTTCAAGGAGACAGGGTTCACTGTTTCAGGAGACTTCTGGACCGCCTGGCTGAACGGGCGCTCGTTCGCGGATAGCCTGTATATCAACGGCCTTCCAATAACAGCCGTGCGCGACGAAGTATCACCGACCGACGGTAAGACCTACAAAACCCAGTGGTTCGAGCGAGCGCGCTTTGAGTATCACCCTGAGAACGCGGCACCCAATAATGTGCTCTTTGGCCTGCTCGGCAATGTGGCTGCCCAGACCAGGCAAAGCCAGACGGCCTTCAAATCGATAAGCAACCCTGGCGGTACAGCAACCTGGTTCTCGCAGACAGGGCACGCTCTCGGCAACAGCACCGTGGGAGGTCAGGCCATAGCCGCCGCCTGGGCACGAATGGGAGGGCTAAAGCAGTTCGGTTATCCCATTTCCGAGGTGTTCTCCGAAGT
>JBBRVL010000391.1:0-3810 GCA_038246925.1 Chloroflexia bacterium | reverse complement strand
GCAGGAGGTGGCGAAGCTGCATCAGGTATTGCTGCGCCTCTTCGGGCGAGGTGATGTCCGGTTCGGACACGATCTCCATGAGGGGCACGCCTGAGCGGTTTACGTCCATGAGCGCGTAGGGCGTGCCATCAGGGTCGTTGCGGTGGAGGAGGCGTGCGGTGTCCTCCTCAAGGTGGGCGCGCCTGATGCCCACGCGGAAGGTACGCTTTACTTCGCCCCTGTCGTCCGCCACCTCAACGTCCAGCAAGCCATGCTCGCAGAGAGGCAGGTCGTATTGCGAAATCTGGTAGCCCTTCATCAAGTCGGGGTAGTGGTAGTTCTTGCGGTCGAATTTGGAGAAGTCGGGGATGTTGCAACTGAGGGCCAACCCAGTCAGCACGGTCTTACGCACCGCCTCGGCGTTTATGACCGGGAGCGTGCCCGGCATCCCCAGGCATACCGGGCAGACGTGGCTGTTGGGCGGGGCGTATGCCACGTCCGCGCTGCACGCGCAGAACATCTTGCTCTCGGTAAGCAACTGCGCGTGGACCTCCAGCCCGATGGTGGTGAGGTATTCGGTCTTGGGGTGTGGGAGAGACACAGGATTGAAGGGTGAGGATACGTTTGTGCCAACCATTGTATGTGCAGGCTCCTGGCGGAGGCAGATTGTGTATTATATCACAAACACAAAGTGGGCGCAAAGGAATCTTCTTTTTAGGACTTTCGCTCAGGCAAGGTTGAAAGCAGTGATGTGAGGGTTACGCAGTTCTGCGCGTAGGTAATCACTGAGCAAGTCGGATTGAGTACGGTACAATGACTTGCCGAGCCGACTGGCAGCCACTTTGAGAGAGAGCCAAGCATGGTAGGAACAAGCAATATGGTTACGCTGAGAACGAGCCTTGCGGCACTGGCAGTTCTCACTGCCCGTAAGGACTACGCTACGCTTCATCTTCAACTCGCGGTGAAACTGTTCGACTTGCCAACGCACTTCGTTCTCTTGTTGAACAAGGTCCGTTGTAGGTTCGTCTGGGCGACCACTATTTGTGATCACCCACTCAATGTCACCGTTTGTGGCGACTATCTTGAACAGTTGCACCAAGAAGGGCAACTCCTTTCCTTGAGCTTGACTGTGATGCCTCTTCTCAGTTGCTGCTCCGACCACTCTATATCTTGAAGATGAATGTACCCACTTTCCTTGCTCAAACTAACCAGTCTGTTATTCTTGAGAGTGGTCATGAAGACCAGACCAAGACGTACCACCAGCTTCAGGTTATTCACCGAGGCATACCAACTATCGAACAGCACACGCCGAGCGCGTATTCTCTTGTTAGACACGGCGTTTATGAGCATATCTCGAAAGTGGTCGTTCTTGGTCTTGTTGTCTGCTTGTGGAGCAAAGATGCGATAGTCAATCGGGTAGTAGTTACCTTCTGTCCCATCTGTATGCACGAGATTGACCACGCCTATCCCGCGCACCAACCCACCCTCCGCTCCACTGTACTGTTTACGGACCAACTCGATCTGCTTGGAGTAGCGTTTGTCCTGAACACTATCATCAACAATCAAGTACGCTTCCTCGCTGTCGTTGAGCAATGGCTGTACAAACTCCCACAATTGTCGAGCCGTACTCTTGGCCTGTGCAAGATAGTCGCTAACCGCGTCATGGCTCACCCCCTCCAGGTGTTCTGCCAGGTTCGCACAGGTGTAATTGGCTGGCGTACTGATTAGGTACTCGATGTATTGGCGTTTTGTTATCATGCTTGTACCTTATCATAACTTTCTCATTTGCTTCAAGCGAAAGTCCTACTTTTGTAAGAGTTCAGAGTTGGGGTAGAGAAATGTGTAGCGCCCTAATGGGTGTGAATCATGCGTGTATCAACCTGTCAGGGTGCGATAAATCGCACCCCTACATCCCTATTCTGAACACTTATCTTCTTTTCCCTCAATTTTGGTCCTGAAAGGACCAAAATTGAGGGAAAAGAAGATTCCTTTGTCTACACAGCTGGCGGCTGCGCGCCGCGCCTTCTCATCAGCAGCAGGCCGCCCACCAGCAAGAGGACTACCACTGCGCCCAGGATTATCCAGATGAGTGGCGAGCCGCTATCGCCTGCGCGGGTGGGCGGTGTTTGCGAACCCCCTCCGGCCACTGCGGTAGGAGACGCTGCCGCAGAGACGGGGGTCGTCGGTTGCGTCGGTTGGGCCTCCAGTGTAGCTGTTGCGTTGCCTCCGCTCCCGTTGCCAGGCGTACTTGTAATGGTGGCAGCCGCGACGGGCGTGTTGGCGACTGTAACCCCCTGGGTGATGGTCACGACGGCGCTATGAGTGGCGCTCAGGTTGAAGCTGTTGGTCGCCGTCAGGGTAATCGTGTGCTTGCCGGGCTTGAGGTTGGAGAGGACCAGCAGGTTGCCCTTACCCAGGCCGCCCTGTATGTCGGAGCTCCAGGAGAGCTGCTTCTCGTCCGTCAGGTCGTTATCCTGTAGGTCGAAGGCCACGCCGTCCAACGTCACAGGCGACCCTTCCGCATAGGTCGCTTCCTGCTGAGGTCGCTCGATGACCACCTCAGGGGCTTTGGGCGCAATAGAGAATAGCTCGCTAACCGCCTCGGTCGAGTTGATCCCGTCAGTGGCGGTGACACGGATGCGTATCTGCGGCTTATCGCTTCCCGGTAGGTCGGTCAGGTCCACCTCTGTTTGCGTTGCCTCTAGCTCCGAGTCGAGCAGGTCCCATTCCTGGCCGTCGGTGCTGTACTCCACGTCGTAAAGGAGTTTGTCATTGTCCGCGTCAGCCCCCTCCCACTTGACAGTGTAGGCGTCTCCCTGGATGGCCTCGCCAGCTGCGGGCGAAAGGATATGCACGGTTGGAGCATTCGCGCTGATGGGTATGTCCTTGAGCGACTGGCCCCCCTTGAGAATCTGGAAGTGCGTCGTGCCCTCCGGGAAAGGCATAACCGCCTCGAAGAGCGCCTTATCTAACGGCGCTGGGCTGTCTAGTACGGTGAAATCAACTTCGAGTGGGGTGCTGGCGAGTACCTTGCCGTCGCCGTCAAGAGCTTGTAACACGTATTCGCTGTCGCCGCTCTCCTGGGGAGGGGCTTCGTCGCTTGGATAGCTGTACCAGGGCTGCATCTCCACCGTACCGTCGCTTCCGATATACCCCTGGGCATATATCCAGCGAGTTGTTTCCTGGCTCGCGGGTATCGGAGTGTCATTGACAGGTATAGCAGTGTCGTTGACAGGTGCAGCAGGGGTAGCAGTGTCAATGATCGTGGCAGCCCCGCTAGTGGGAGGAGCCGACCCGACGGGCACAGGCGTGCTGCCAGGCTCCGGCGCGAGACCGTCATAGATGCGGCTCCACGAATCGGCGGAGATCCAGTTTCGGTTTTGGGGCGCGCCGCTCCCCATGAAGCTCGCCATGTCGGGCAGCAGCCCGCGCCCTCCCACCTCGAATGGCACATCGGTGTCAGCCTTGATGAGGCTGGCTCCTGCCTGCTCGAACTGCCCGGAGGCCGACTTCTGGCAGCTATAAGGTTTCACTTCGTTGTTGTTGAAGTCAATGCCGACGAAGCTGGACGGGGGTGCGTTGACGTCGCAGTTGAACTGGCCCCCCTGGTACTCGTCGCCCAGGTTATAGTTGTGCCCGATTTCGTGCGCCACCGTCGCGGGCGCGTCCTCGTCGCTCTCGACCACTATATTTGTGCCGAACCCCATCGTAAAGCCCTGGAGGGTTCCCTCGGCCCCCATACGGTCCTTCACAAAGGCCACCACCTTGTCATAGCAGCCTTGTACGCTGGCGGGGCGCGGCTTCTGGAAGCACTCCTGTGGCTGGAGCTTC
>JBBRVL010000390.1:0-3844 GCA_038246925.1 Chloroflexia bacterium | reverse complement strand
GTATCGTTGGCGGCTACTGGTGCGAGTCAAACTGCAATGCGCCCTACGATCAGAGGACATTTGCCTCTTGGTCTCCGGCTGTCACCTTCTCGACCGACCGCAGCAAACTTTATATCGTACACGCAGACACGGACAAATTGACCACAATAGACTTCTCTGCCCGGCAGTTGCACTCTACCGACATAGCGGAGGCACGGTCGTGGCTGGAAGCTCTGCTCGACGTAACCGCAAGCAAGGCCGAGGCCAAAGCGCGCACTAACGGGGCCGACAAGTTCGCCCTGCTATCTATCGATGGAAAGAAGCTCTACGTGACAGGCCAGAAACTGAGCGATATTGGCGACGTAGAGGCACAAGCCACCGGCCTGCAAGTAATTGAAGTAAATACAGGGCGCAAAGTTGCTGGTATTGAGAGCGAGCTTGCCGGGCTGCGCTCTTCCTCGGACGAAAAGCAACTCTTTCTGTCTGGTCTCCGAAATGGCGTCCAAGTGACAGATGTGCTGGATGCAGCCACCTTGAAGCGAATAACCACCATAGAGAAGTGGCAGGTGATGCCGGTGCGCCGGTTAGACGGCCAGCCGATAATCCTGGTAACTCAGCGTATCGACAAGCAGACAGAGTACGGCCTCATGGACCCTCAGACCTTCAAGGTCATGAGCACATGGGTGTCATCGGGTAACGAGAGCGTGCTCGTTCGGCGTTAGCCGCGACATGAGGAGTAGGATATAGGTTGTGAGCCGTCAGGCAGTAACCTCACTCAACCGCCCCGTCTTGACATCATATATGAAGCCGCGCACCGTAATGTCAGTGGGTAGCCAGGGGTGAGATTTCACCTTTTGCATCTGAATGCGGACGTTCTGGTCCAAATCAGAGAAGGAATAGAATCTCTTTGGTGCCGCAACATCCGTGCCGGTCAACTGACGCAGGCGGGTGCGCATCTCTTCGTCCTTGAACGTCAGCAGCCCACATTCTGTGTGATTAATGATCATGACCTCACGTGCGGAGAGCAGGTGGTGCGCCACAATAAGAGAGCGCAATGTGTCGTCTGTGACGATACCGCCCGCGTTGCGGATGATCAAAGCATCACCAGGCTTCAGGCCAAGCATAGAGAACATCGCCTGCCGGGCGTCCATGCAGGAAACCACCACAAGTCCTCGCACCGGCGGCGGCGGCAGATGCCCCAGCGCGAAACGCTCGGCGTAGGCTTTGTTGGCCTCTACCACTTCGTCAATTACACTCAACCTGCCCTCACCTCCTCGTGTCGTGCTCGCAATCCAAAATCCAAAATCGTCACGGTCCCGCGTTCTCCCGGTAATAGATTGAGTAGATGGCGTTGGCCTTGTCGTCCGTGAGGAGGAGAGAGCCATCTGGCCCCATCATCGGGTTGACGGGGCGGCCCCAGGCGTCTTCTCCCAGGAACCACCCGGTAGCGAAGTCCTCTACCAGCATGTCGCCTGCCGAGGTGTCGGGCCGATTATCTTTCATCCTTATACGCACCAGCTTGTAGCCTGTGGGCACGGTGCGGTTCCAACTTCCGTGGAACGCCACAAACAGGTCGCCCCTGAACTGCGCGGGGAACAGCTCGCCCGTGTAGAACGCCAGGCCGAGCGGGGCCGAGTGGGCTTGCATCTTTACCGCAGGTATGCCCGTCTTCTCACAGTAGCCGGGAGGCGGGTCCTGCGACTCATCGGGAACCTTATCGCCATAGCAGTAGGGCCAGCCGTAATCCATATCCTCTTTGAGGTTGTAAACCGTTTCGGGTGGTATGTTATCGCCCAGGTCATCACGCCCGTTGTTAGTAGCCCATAGCTCTTTGGTGATAGGGTGGAACAAGATACCGACGGCGTTGCGCAGTCCCTTAGCAAACACTTTCTCGAACTTGCCGTCCGCCGAATAGCGAGAGATAGCTGCCCTCTTGGGATCCGTCTCAACACAGACGTTGCACGACGACCCGGCTGATACGTACAGCTTGCCGTCAGGTCCGAAGGCGATTGTGCGCGTAGAGTGCCCCCCACCCTTCGGCAGGTCACTTGCTATCACGTCGCGCTTGTCGGCAGCGCCATCTTTGTCAGTATCCTCCAGCCTGATAATTTCTCCCTCGGTGGCGACGTACACTGCTCCGTCGTGGAAGTCGATGCCATGTACTCCTTGCAGGTTTTCGGCGAAGGTGTTGGCGCTGTCGGCCACACCATCTTTGTCGGCGTCGGGCAGGGTGACGACCCTGGCCTCAGACTTCATCGTGGCATATACCACACCTTCGGGAGATAGGCCAAGCCAGCGCACCCCGTTCAAGCCCGAAGCGAACACTCTTATATGGAATCCAGGCGGGAGATTGAGGGTACGCTCCTGCGCGAGCGGCCCCTGTCTCGTAACATCAGTTGTTTCTACGGTTACCAGACTGAGCACAAGCGGCTCTTTTTCGGCTGCGGTGGGCGGCTGTGTTACTGTCGGTAGGAGGGTGGCTGTCGGCGCGGGTTCCGAGGGTGTGGTTTGTGTTGCGTCTGTCGAGGCTGTCGGCGTACCTTCTACGGGTTGATCTGGCTGTGCTGTGCTTGCGGCCGTCTGCGTCGGTGTGGGCGCTGTAGGCTGCCCACCACCCAAATCACAGGCGTTCAAGAGCATAACTGCAAGCAGCCAGATTACGGGTGTTAGATGAGTTTTCTTGGTCACAAACGTCTCCTGACTTTGGGGATACTAGCTCTAGCAAGCCATGTTATCTCGTTACATCCAGTAAGCCCTGCAAGTTTTATTCCTAAAGCCATCAGGCTCCACTCTCAGCCAAGCTTTCTGTATAACCAAGAGTAGCGTAAACATTCAGACTTGGGGTAAAAGGGCGGGTAGGGGCACCCCTGTGTGGCAATAGTGTCGCATAAAGATTCTGTAGGGGCAGGCCCCTACAGCACGTTCCGATTTTTAATGCGACAGCATTACCCCTGTGTGGGTGCCCTACTTGGAATATAATCCCTACCCGAACGGGGCACCCACACAGGGGTGCCCCTACCGAACGTCTTCTCAATCCTTATTTGAACAGTACAATATAGCTGATGGCTGATAGCTGATGGCTGATGGCTGATGGCTTACTCTCATATCACTTGCCTCTTGCTTGACCGTCATACATGTAGAGAGTAAAATGCCAGCCATAGATAGGGAGAATAAGGCATGAAAGTTATAGTTCAGATACCCTGCTACAATGAAGAGCAGACGCTGCCGTTTGTGTTGAGAGATATGCCCCGCTCGATACCGGGCGTCGATGTGCTCGAAACGCTCGTGATAGACGACGGCTCGTCCGACCGCACCGTAGAGGTAGCGCGCCAGCTTGGGGTGAACCACGTGGTGCGGCACAATGGCAATAAAGGTCTGGCAGCAGCCTTTCAGAGCGGGCTTGACGCCTGCCTTCGACTCGGCGCGGATATCATTGTCAACACCGATGGTGATAACCAGTACCCCCAGGACCGAATCCCTGACCTTATAGCCCCCATCCTACAGCGCGAGGCCGATATGGTGGTCGGCGACCGCCAGGTCACCAAGATAGAGCACTTCTCTCCGATGAAGAAGGTCCTCCAGTTGATGGGTAGCTGGGTAGTCAGGCAGGCTTCAGGAACAGCCGTACCGGACGCGCCCAGCGGTTTCCGTGCCTTTTCACGAGAGGCTGCCCTACGGCTCAACGTAATCACCAAGTACACCTACACACTCGAGACCATTGTGCAGGCGGGCAAGAAGAACCTCCGTATCGCGAGTGTGCCCGTCACTACCAATGAGGTGACACGTCCCTCTCGCCTGATTAGGGGCGTATTCGACTATCTCAAGAAGTCGTCGGCTACTATCGTACGTATCTATGCGCTGTACG
>JBBRVL010000389.1:0-3851 GCA_038246925.1 Chloroflexia bacterium | reverse complement strand
CTGCCGTATCACGGCTATCTTATCGGCCAGCCTGATTGCCTCTTCTACGTCGTGCGTGACAAAGAGGATAGTCTTGCTCACCTTGGCTTGTATATCGAGTAGTTCGTCCTGCAACCTGCGCCTGGTGATGTTGTCGATGGCTGCAAAAGGCTCGTCCATAAGCATAATAGAGGGGTCGGCGGCGAGAGCGCGCGCCAGGCCAATACGCTGCTGCTGCCCCCCTGAAAGTTGGGCTGGGTAGCGTGACAGGTACTCGGATGGGGAAAGACCGACCATCTCCAACAGCATTTCAGTACGCTTCTCTATCTTGCTCTTGTCCCAGCCAAGCATCTCGGGCACGGTAGCAATGTTCTTAGCCACAGTCATATGGGGAAAGAGGCCGGTGCTCTGGATGACGTAGCCTATTCGCCGCCGCAGGTTGGTCACTTCAAAGCTGCGGACTTCCTTGCCCTCAACAAAGATGCGCCCGTTGTCATACTCGTACAGGCGGTTGACCATCTTCAACAGGGTAGTCTTGCCACAGCCCGACGGCCCTAGCAATACGACGAGGCTGCCCGTAGGCACTTCCAGGCTGATGCCATCTACCGCCGGATGGGTCGCGGCTGGAAAGCGCTTGGTCACATTCTCGAAGAGGACGGCGCCCTGTTCACGATTTTGGATTTTGGATTTTGGGTTTTGGATTTTGATCCTGCAAGTGAAGCGTGAAACGTGAGGGCGACAGATGAGAACATTACGCTATCTGGTTCTTCACGTTTCACGTTTCACGTTTATCTGATAGCTACTTCACCATGCCCTGCTTTTGCAGCCACTCTTTGGCGACGGCTGCGACTTCTCGCTTCTTGCCGTCGACTTCCCAGTTGAGGGCCGCTATCTCTTCGTTGGTTATCTTGGGCGAGAGCTTGTTCAGCTCCTCGGAGATCTTGGGATAGATTGCGAGCACGTCGTCGCGCACGACCGGGGCCACATTGTACGGGAGGCCGTAGTTCTTCGGGTCTTCCAGCAGCACCAGGTCGTTGCCCGCGATCTGGCCGTCGGTGCTGAACGCCTGGGCGATATCGACATCTTTGTTGAGGAGCGCCTGGTAGCGAAGGTTGGCTTCCATCACCTTGATTTCCTTGAACTCGCAGCCGCCATAGGTCTTCTGCAAGAGGGGCAATGCGTCGGGCCTCTCTTTGAACTCGGGCACGGCGGCGAGCGTTACCTCTCCGGCCTTCTTGCAAAGGTCGTCCAGGCTTTTGATGCCGAGTTTTTCAGATACTTCTTTGGAGGTGACCATCGCCTGGGTGTCGTTCATAGGCGAGGCGTCGAGCCAGGTGATCTTAAACTTCTCCTTGTATTGCTTCTTCACCTCGTTATAGACCTGCGCCGGGTCGTAAATCGGCTCGGCCCCGAGGATGGTTGTAAGGCCCGTGCTTGTGTACTCAGGGTAGAGGTCGATACCGCCGTCGGCTCCACCCTTTACGAGGGCGGCCTGGGCGACTGTCTCTGTGCCGAGGTTGAGCTTACGCTCGACCGGGATACCGGCATTTTCAAGCACCTCTGCGTACATTTCGCCCAGCAATGCCGCCTCGGTGAAGCCCTTGGAGCTTACCACTACCTTACGGTTGGTGGCGCTCCCACCTGTATCGCATGCGGATAGGAGGACTGGGATCAATACCAGGCCTGATGCCGCCAGCATCTTTAATTTCATTCTCTGTTTCTCCTTTGGGATGTCATCTTCCGCCCTTTCCTGTTGCGCGCCGTAACGCCGGAGGCCGTTAAGTAATACGAGAATAATATGTAAAGAGATGTACCTAAGCAGCCGTATGCTGATTATAATTGGCGGCATATAGAGGGTCAAGGCGAGGCGCGAATTACGAATTACGAATTACGAGAGTTCGCTGCGCTCATACCGCCAAGACGCCAAGAGCGCCAAGTGGTTCTGCTTCGCATTCAGGCCAAGGTTTTTATTGTTTGAATTACGATTGAGCAAAGTACGAATAATCCGTAATTCGTAATTCGTAATTCGTAATTAAAATTAAGAAGGGCCTACCTCACGGCAGACCCTGTACTGTGGAATTACGGTATTATCTAAATAAACTCTGCGCCTGACTTGGAGGCCTTCAGGAGGGCGCGGTGCTGGATAACTTTGGCGTTGCCTTCGGTTATCCCTAACGCTTCGGCTGTTTCCTTTAGGGAGCAACCCTGGAGAAAACGAAGCTCAAGCACGCGGCGGTAGTTCTCGGGGAGAGTTTGCATAACGGCCTGCACCTTGGCGATTGCCGGCTCGATCTCCTCGACATCGCCGTTCAAGCGAATAGGCTCGGCGGCGAAATGAACGGGTGCCTTTTCTTCCATCTCTTCCAGACTGGTGACGGGGCCTTTGTAGTAGCTGCGCCAGTGGTCGGTAATAGTGGTACGGGCTACCTGGTAAAGCCATGCAAGCCTTACATGCTCTTCCTGGGTAACATCCAGAGAGTTTGCGGCCTTGATGAAGACTTGCGATACAATATCCTCGGCATCTTCGCGGTTACCGACTTTGAAGTAGACGAACTTATAAATCTGCTCGACCGAGCGGTCGTATACTTCCTGCAGCACCTGTCGGCGGGCGTCCGCATTCGGAGCATCTTGCTTCCGAGGCCTGGTCTCGATGCGCGATTGAACTGAAGATGTCGTTAGTGTCTGAGTTGAAATTGCCATCATAATATATCTCTCTGAGTAGTGAATTCGTGTCTATTACTCTCGCCAATGGAATAGTACCGCACCGCCCCTGAGAAACACCTGAAGGGCGCTATAGGCCACCTTAAGATCGCCTTAAGGTTTTCATGAGAAATGAGCACCAGACTATCTACTAACTAACTGTATCGCCGCGTATGCACGCCTCGGTTATAATAAGAGGGTGTTACCTGCCTAGTATTATTAGTAGTACCCTGGCAGTAGTAACTAAGCGTGCGGCATAGCTGTACGGATCGATTGAGAGATATGCAACCTAAAATGACGATCTTAATAGTGGATGATGACCCACGCCTCCTGCGGCTGGTGCGGGTCAACCTGGAGAGGGTAGGGTTTCAGGTGGCGAGCGCTACTAACGGACCAGCCGCTCTTGATCAACTGGCCCTCGAACCGCCTGATGCCGTCGTGCTCGACGTGACGATGCCGGGCATGGACGGGTTTACCCTCACCCAGCGCATACGCGAGGTGTCGGACGTGCCGATCATATTTCTGACGGCCCTGGGCGAGCAGGCTCAAAAGGTGCGCGGCCTGGAGATCGGGGGCGACGATTACCTCACCAAGCCGTTCGACCCGGATGAACTGGTGGCACGCATCCGCGCTCTCCTGCGCCGCTCCAACAAGGACGGTGGGAACGATAACCAGCAAGTCCTCCATGCGGGCGACCTCGATATAGATTTCGTGCGTCACCGGGTAGAGCGCAAAGGCGAGCAGATCAAGCTTACGCCGACCGAGTACAAGCTCCTGCAGCAGTTGGCCCAGCAGTCGGGCAAGCTGATCCCTCATTCTGACCTCCTTGCGAAGGTCTGGGGGCCTGAGTACCGAGACGAGACCGGCTACCTGTGGGTCTACATACGCGCCCTACGCCAGAAACTCGAAGAAGACCCATCCAACCCACGGTACATCCTTTCCGAGCCGGGCTTCGGCTACCGGTTCCAGGTTCCCAAGCAAGAAGAACTAACCGGCGATTAACAATTCTGTATAAGCAATCCGGTATAAAGGGTGAAATGCCGCGTCTGACATTACTAAAGCAATTCTCCATAGTGAGCCTGGTGCTTTTCCTGGCTATAGGCGCCATCCTGGGATCAGGCTTGACGCAGCATTTTGAGCGCCAGGCGATAGAGCAGCAGAAACTCGCGGTG
>JBBRVL010000388.1:0-3868 GCA_038246925.1 Chloroflexia bacterium | reverse complement strand
TGGGGCTGGGTGGGATTAGTTAGAGCAATAATGATGCGCCATGCCCCTACGGGGTTGTGTTTATTTTTGTATGGACAGGTAGCGCTCTATGGGGATGTTGATTGGGGTGGAGACGTAGCCTTTGATGTAGGGTTTGACCAGGGTGAATTCGAGGTCGTGGTTGAGGAAGATGGCTGGGGAGTCGGCGATGATGATTTGCTCGGCTTGCTGGTACATTCCGATGCGTTTGGTCACGTCGCGCTCTACGCGGGCTTTTTCGAGGAGGGTGTCAAGCGTGGGGTTGGTGTAATGGCCTTCGTTCTGCTGGGCCTTCGAGTGGAAGAGGGCGTCGGCGAAGTTCTCCGGGTCGGGGTAATCGGCGCACCAGCCACTGAAGAAGAGCTGACCGTGCCTGCCTGCGTAGATTTCGTCGATGTATTTGTCAGGCTCGAGGTTTTCGATCTCGATGGTGACGCCGAGAGTGGTGCGCCACATATCTACGAGGGCTGAGAGACCGGCGCCGGTATCGCTGCCGAAGCCGCTGGCGGTGAATATGATAGGGGGCAGCTTGTCCGCCGAGCCATAGCGCGACTCGGATAGGCGCTGTTTGGCAAGGGCGGGGTCGAAATCGGGACTTTTCTGGCCGTGTTTATAGCCGGGGAGGGCTGGCGGGTAGAGGCCATGCGCGGGAACGCCGATGCCACGCTGCACTACGTCAAGGTAACGCTGCCTGTCGATAGCCAGAGAGAAGGCCTCACGCACTTTTAGGTCATCGAATGGCGGCTGGGCCAGGTCGAAGCTGACCTTGTCGGTACACATGCTCACACCCTCTACAAGCTCGTTGTGGAGAGGCTCGCCAGGGTCGCGGACGCGATCTACATCGAAGAGGCTGACGCCGGTCATGTCTACCTCGCCGTTTTCGTAGAGCCTGATGCCCTGCCCTTTGAACAGCTCTATCACTACGAAGCGGATCGCGGGGGCGCGTGAGTAGAAGTCGGCGTTACGCTCGTAAAGCTGCATCTTTAACGGCTCCCAGCGAATCAGCTTGTACGGGCCGGTGCCTACGGGGGTGCGATACCATTCGGGGCCGGACTCGATGTTCTCACGGTTGACGATGGAGGCGGTAGCGTAGGTGAGCTTCATGAGGAAGTATGGCTTGGGGGCGTCTATTGTCACCTGGAGGGTCTGGTCGTTGATAGCCTTGAGGCCGCTGATATGCTCGGACTCTCCCGCGTGGCGCGCATCGATGCCTACTATGTCGCCCAGGTAGGTGAGGACCGTATCAGAGGCAAGGGCGGGATCGGCGGCCCTCTCCCAGGAGTAGATAACGTCCTGGGCTGTCACCTGCCTGCCGTTGTGGAAGCGGGCATTCTTGCGGAGGTGGAATGTGTAGGTTTTGCCGTCTGGGCTGATATTCCATGATATAGCGAGGTCGGGCACGACCTGCAATTTGGGGTTGAGCATGACCAGGCCGCTGAAGATGAGGTTGTTGCCCTGGCCTGTAGCGGGGTCGTAGGCGCGAGGGTTGTTCGACTCGCCGCCCGCAAGCACGAACGCCTGGTCGCGTGGGATGCCGTAGAGGCCGGGGCTTGTGAGGGTGACGCTGGCCATAATGTCGCGGATGGTCTTGCGTTCATCGTCGATCTGGGCCTTTGTGCCGAACACCGCAACAGAGAAGAGCCTGCCGCCCTGCGCCGCCGACAATAAGACAAAGTGGTGCGGATCACCGTCGGTATTCACGGAGGAGAACTCGCTCATCCAACCTTCCTGACCGCTCTTGACCTTCATGGCGCGGTCGCTGATATAATCTACGTCTGTGTCCTCAGCGACTATCTCGTCGCGTAGCTGTTTAGCTGCGGCTTCGATAGTTGAGCTGGTGGGCATGGGACTGTAGAAAATAACGGCTACCACCGGGTCGTTGGAAGGAGAGATGAGGTAGGTGAGCGTGGTTTCCTCTTCACCCGGTTGAGCTAACCAGTTATCGGGGTAGTCGACGGAGATGCCGAGGTCGGGGTTGCTGTAATGCCCGTCTTCGGCGACAGGAGGTGGGGCGATAGTGGCGGTGGGCAGCGCAGCCCTGGCCTTCGATGTTGGCGAAGGGGTTGCCAGGATGGAGGCGTCGGCTGGTTGGGGCGACGTGGGCGAGGAGGCTGCCAGGAAGGTAGCAAAGAGAAGGCAAGCCACAAGGAGAAAAGCCGGTCTGCTCATGAATGCGTGGCGGGTAACAGGCAGTCTCATGCGCGTCTCCTCCTTGTGATTACAAAAACTAAGATCATGATTAACAGAAGAACTAACGCAGTAGCGATACCTACCGCGAGCAAGGGGTTAAACCCGGAAGGTTGCGGCTGCGCCTGGCCTGGAGCTGAGGCAGTGCCTATGTGAGTATCGCTACTGCCAATCTCAGGTGTAGGGTCGCTTTCGATAGAGGCTGATACGGGGGCTGCGCTGACAGGAGCATAGGTTGGCACGGCGGTTGGGTTGGCCGTAACTGTGGCGACGACGCCCTCGGAGCGTCTCGGTTTGGCACCTATGGAGGCGCGCCATTTGTCTTCCAGGCCGTCGAGGCCGAAGCCATACGCGGAGTTGAGGGCATCTTCAGTCTTGATCCCCTGCCGCATGTTGTCGAAGAGCTTGAGGAGCTTGTCGCGCCCGAACTCACTGATAAGGAAGTTTACCAGGCTGTAGGACTGGGAGTATGAGAGGTCAGCTTTGTCGGGGTGTTCGGAGAAGCCGCCGCTTAAGGCACGTACTGAAATGAGGGTGTCGGCGGTAACGGCAGACTTTAGTTGATCCTGGGACTCTTTATCGGGGCCACCTTCTCCATAGACGGCGATACCTTCGTTGAGCCAGGTAGGCACGTCGCTCAGGCAGGAGAAAGTAAGCTGGCCGACCAGGAGGTGGGTTAGCTCGTGGGCTTCGGTGCGCTTGCCCCACTCTTCGGTATCAGGGCTGATGCCTATGATAACGATCCGGTTGGCCGGGAAGGCTTGTCCGCCTGTCCAGCCCGGCTCGTAGAGGATCGCATCCTTCATATCGTTGTTGTCGGCGTAGATGTAGAGGTTGAGCTGGGATTGGGGCGAGACGCCCGTTGTTTCGGCGAGGCGGGTGAGGGAAGACGAGGCCGAGTCGAGCAGGTCCTGGGCGAAGGTGCGGGGCGAGTCGTACCAGTGGAGGGTGAGCTTATCACGGGTGATACTCTGCCACTCGTTTCCTTCATCGAGCCAGGTGAGGGTTTTGCGGTCGGAAAGGGTAGCGCCGCCTGACTTGTTCGTAACGCGCCAGCGATACCAGATGGTCGAGCCGGGCGGCTCGGAGCCGGACTTGCGCATCTCCCAGGTCCATGAGACATCGGCTGAGGTCTTGCCTGACTGGAAGTCGGGGAAGGCTTTGGCGGTGACGGTGCCGCAGGTGAGCTTTTCGACGCCGTATTCGAGGACGACTCGTTCTATGGTGGAGGAGTCTTCTATGTGGGCGTTGAAGGTGAGCCTGTCGGGGAACTCGATTGTTACGCCGCGATCTTCAATTTTGGCGGTGGTTTGGGCGGCAGCGCCTGGCGCTCCTATGGATAGAGTTACCAGGAGTGCGGAAATGAAGGTGAAAATAGCTTTTTTTGCCGTCATGCAACCTCGCTTAGTGTGGTTGTGGCTGATGCCCCGGCGAATGAATTCGCGGTCTATTTACGAGCGAAGTCCGCGCAGGCGGACTATGCCGGAGAAAGTAATAATTTCGCTAACCTTCATAGTATAGCGCAAGGAGAGGGTTAGGGCACACCCAAAGAGTACTGCTTTGAGGCTCTGAATGTACTGTTGCTAGATGTTTGTAGGGGCGGACCCGTGTGTCCGCCCATGTTGATATTACCTGCACGGAGAGGGCGGACACACGGGTCCGC
>JBBRVL010000387.1:0-3882 GCA_038246925.1 Chloroflexia bacterium | reverse complement strand
TTCGTCGGGTGTCGTTTCAGCGAACCTGTACCCAACGCCATACACCATCAAGATGAAACGCGGCTCGCGTGGGTCCGGCTCGATCTTGCGGCGCAGGTTTTTTACGTGGGCGTCTATTGTGCGATCGTAGCCGTCGAATGCCTGGTCGTACAGCATATCAACCAGTTGAGCGCGGGTAAAAGTGCGTCCAGGCTCGCGGGCCAGCGCCGCCAGCAGGTCGAACTCGGTGGCGGTCAGGTCGAGCGTAACATCGTCGCGCCGCACCAACCTTCTTTCGAGGTCTATGCTGAGCGGGCCTGCCTGTAGAACACCGCTATACGTGGTATTACCCTCTGCCCGGCGCAGCAAAGCCCTTACCCGCGCCACCACTTCGCGTGGACTGAACGGCTTGGTGATATAGTCGTCCGCCCCCAGTTCCAGGCCGACCAGCTTGTCGCTCTCGTCCACCAGGGCGGTGAGCATGATGATCGGCATGTTGCGGGTCGCGGGGTCACGGCGTAAGGCGCGGGTTATATCGAGGCCGTCTATTCCCGGCAGCATCAGGTCGAGCAACATGAGGCTCGGACGCTCCGAGCGGGCCAGCCGGAGCGCTGTGTTGCCGTCACCGGCAGCCAGCACCCGGAAGCCCGCCCTGTCCAGGTAATCGCGCACTATAGTCACGATGCCTGGCTCATCATCTACCACGAGTATGGTCCTGGTAGGCATTCGATCCTCTTAACTCTGGTCGCCCTGGCCGGGCTGTGTTATATCGCCATGGTTCTGAGCAGGGTCCGGCGCCGGTGCCTGTACCTGTTCGTCTGAATGCCAGGCCCAGTGCCCCTTGCCCTGTCCAGGCTGCGGACCCTGCCCCTGGTACGTCTGCCCCGCTCCCGGCCCATTACCGCCGGGTCCAGGTCCTCGCCAGTTGCGCCTTCCTTGTGAGCGGAAGAAAAAGAAGAGTAGGGCCAGCCCTATGAAGAGGAAGATCGGCCACGGGGGTCCGAACCCATAGTGATGCGCGGGTCCGTAGGCACGACCTGGCGCCGCAGGTGCGTAAGGGGCGGGAACCACGCCAACAGAAGTCTCCGGGTCGCCATTTCCAACCACGATGCGCGGCTGACTGTTGTCATTGCCATTTATCACTATCGTCTGGCCTTGTTCATCACCCCGGAAGGGTGAGTCATTGCGCCCACCAAGCGCTACTAATAGTACCAATCCCGCCACGATAAGCGCGACAGGTAATCGCCAATCTCGATTTAGTTCCATCACTATCTCCTCACATTGTATATTATGGACTGTTGGTTGACTTTGTACTTTCTAATGCGTAATTGCTTTTCACTTCTCGCATCCGTACAACCAAAGTATAAATAGACATTGTGAAGGGATTATGAAGATAGATGGAAGAAAATGAGAATTGAGAATGTCAGCTCTTAATTAGGCCATGTCAAAGAACGAAAGAGTCGCCTGGCTCTCTGCTGCCAGTGCTGCTGTGTAGCCGGGCGGAGGCTCAAGCTCGCGTAGCGCCCACGGGCCTGCTGATACGCTACTCCTTACCTCTATCCAATCACCCTGCATATCGGTTTCGAGGGGTATCGATATTCGCCGGACCTCGGCGATTGTCTGCCCGGCTGCCTTTATGACTGCTTCCTTGCAGGTCCAATACCTGTAGAAAAGTTGGGCCTTATTCGCAGCCGGGCATTGGCGGAAAGCAGCATACTCCCCATCACTAAGTGTCCTACGGGCGAGACGCTCAAGGTCTGTCGTATCACGGATGCGTTCAATGTCCACACCGATCCGGCGGTCCCACGAGAATGCAAACAGCGCATGATTCCCGGAGTGAGACAGGTTGAACTCCAGACTCCGCTTCTGCTGAGTATCCTGGCCGCTTTCAGTGGGCAGAAAGGGTTTGCCATTCGCATGATAGTGGAAGGAGATTACCGAGGCCGGTATTCCTGTATAGATAGCCATCAGGCTCCGCAAGATCGCCCGTGCGGCAATTGAGCGACGCCGGTCGTGTTCACGGAGGAACCGGTTTGCGCGCGCCAACTCCTCAGGCGAGATTATTTTCTCCAGCTCGGGCATGAGCGTAGCGCGGGCGGAGGCAGCCGCATCAAGGTCTGCCATCCATACGTGCACTTCATGCTCGGTGAGCGTTGGCGCTTCCGGTGGAGCGATCCATAAAGGGGTAGGTAACATTGTCTCCGCACGAGGGGATAAGAAAGCTAAGCTCAGGACCCCGCTGCAATAGGAACAGGCGTAAGTTCCTGCTCCACGCTGTACAGACGGCCCAGGCACCCTTCCAGTATACTTGCCACCTTGTAGACGTTCGGATCCCCCAACATCACATGATGGTTGCCCTGTACAGGATAGATTTCTAACCCGCCCCGCGCAAGACGCGACCATGCGCGGCGCTGGTCAAAAGGAGGTGCGGCGGTGCGATCTGTCGCATATAAGTACATGACCTTACCGTCATAAGGAGCAGGGCGGTAGCGCATTAGGGCAGCATGGCTGGCGTGCAGCAGCCTGTTATGCCGTACCTCAAGCTCTACGACTTCTCCTGGGTTGACCGGGCCAAATGGTTGCGCACGCCCGGCCGCCTTATCGAACATCTGCGCTCTAAGCATCTCGCCCTTTGCGCGTACGTATCTCAATTTTTCGCGTGAGGGCAGAATCTTCAATTGAGCAAGATGACTGCGGGCAGCACGACTTTGCCGGTTGAAGTGGTAGCTCAGGCGAAGTTGCTGCAGCTTGAGATAACGCCGGAGATAGACCTTCAACTGAAGCTTGGAGGGGTGGTAGGGAAGCCATGTATCAAACAGTGCCAGTAATGCCACCTCCTCACCAACGGCGCGCAGCTGCCGTGCTGCCTCGAATGCGACCAGGCCGGCGAACGACGCCCCCACCAGGTGATAGGGCCCATGAGGCTGTAGCTTGCGAATCTCTTTGACGCAATGAGCAGCCATACCAGAGACGGTTGCTGCCGGGAGCACGTTGTCTATCAGCCCCTGGCCTTGCACCGCATATACAGGCTGTTCAGGCCCGAAGTGACGCGCCAGGAGCAGGTAGTCGCTCACGCCGCCCATGAGAGTATGCATACAGAATAAAGGCGGTCGCCCATTGCCGGGCTTGAGCCGCACCAGGGACGAGGGTAGAAGGTGCGGGGCTTCGTCCTCGGCTCGCCTATCGTCGATATAGGCCGCAAGCTCGGCAATTGTGGGCGTCTCGAAGACCTGGGCGAGAGGAAGCTCTAACCCGAACAGATCGGTCACGCGCGCCGATACGCGGGCGGAGAGTAAAGAGTGCCCGCCCAAAACGAAGAAATCGTCGTCAACCCCGATATCCCCTCTTGCAAAGAGGTCACGCCAGAAGGCCAGCAGAAATTGTTCGGTCCGGCTTAGAGGCCGTTGTTCCATATCTCTCCCTTTGGGAATTATGAGTTTTGAGTTTTGAATTATCGCTCCAGTTCTGCCTTAAACCGCTCGGTCAAAGTAAGCCTTTTGATTTTACCTAGAGAAGTCTTTGGTATTTCGGTGACGAAGACAAAGCGGCTTGGCACTTTGTAGCTCGCCAGCCTCTTGGCTGCAAAACTGCGAAGTTCGCGCTCCGTGATAGTTGGGTCTGTGACGACGACTGCCGCCGCGACGTCCTCACCAAGCGCCGAGTGTGGGAAACTAAATGTGGCTACGTCAGCTACGCTGGGATGTTCCATCAGAACGGCATCCACATCGAGCGGCGTAACCTTGCTGCCGCCGCGATTAATCATCTCTTTGACCCGCCCCGTTAGATACAAGTTGCCGTCGGCATCGAAGTGGCCTGCGTCCCCGGTGCGGAACCAGCCATCGTGGAACGACTCGGAGTTAGCTTCCGAGTTGTTTTCGTAGCCCTTGAGCGCTCGCGGCGAGA
>JBBRVL010000386.1:0-3894 GCA_038246925.1 Chloroflexia bacterium | reverse complement strand
TGTCGAGATAAGCACGCGTCTCGCCCCCCATCTTGTGCTGCGCCATGCCAAGAGCATCGAAGCCAAGCTGGGCCGCGTGTCCGGTGAACAATGGGGTCCTCGCCCAATAGACATAGACATCCTGCTCTACGGCGATAAGCGGCTCAGGACAGCAACCCTCGTCCTGCCGCACCAGCGGATGTGGGAGCGGCAATTCGTCCTGCGTCCCCTCGCCGACCTCCTGCCGAACCTCGTCGGGCCGGACAACACACCTATTGAGAAGTTCCTCCAACAGGAAGAGATTGCGGCTCAAGAAGTGCGAGAATACAAACTAGAAAGAAATCTTGTCAATGAGGAAAAATAAGACAAGGCTACTGCCTGCAATTATTGGACTGTCTGTTTTGTCGCTGCTCGCCTTAGCGGGCAGTCAGGCTGACGCTCAGACCGGGCAACAAACCGGCTGGACCAGGCTGGGCACCCTGCCGCCGAATACATCGAGCATCGCGCCCGACCCATCTAACGCCCTAACTATCTACGCTCTCGGTCCGCAAGGCATATCGAAGAGCACGAACGGCGGCGCGGCTTGGGCGCTTTGCAACCGTGAAGCATTGTCAATGCGCGTGGTAGGGCCACAGGCGCAAGGCCAGCCTGTCCTTATCTATGCCACCACTCCTACCGGCCTGCGCGAAAGTAGCGACGGCTGTGCGACCTGGAAAGATACTCCGTTCCAGGGTCTCCTGCCATCAAGCGCTCATGTGAGGTGGGTCGCACCCTACCCTAACAACAGGCAGGTTCTCTACGCGGGGATAAATGGTCTGGGCGGGCTGTACCGCTCAACCGATGCGGGTGCCAATTGGCAGCCGGCATCGAAAGGCCTCCCAATCGGCAGCTTCATCACCGCTCTCACAGCCGACCCTACCACTCCTGAGCGCGTTTTTGTAGCAGTACATAACGTGCGAAAAAGTAACAACCCTGCTCCCGTCTACAAATCAACCGACGGCGGGCTAACATGGAAATCAGCCTCCCTCGGCATCACCATGCTCCAGAATAACGGCGGCTCCGTGATAGGCTTCGGCTGGAGCGGCGGCAAATTACTTGCAGCCACTTCGTCTGACGGTCTTTTCGCCTCGACCAACCACGGCGAAAGCTGGCAAGAAGTCAACCTCCCTCGACGCTCCGAAAGTCCGGCCTCAAACGCCCAGCGTGACGGGCCGCCCATAAAGCCGCTTCCTTTGCGCCTTTCGTCCTTCCAGGTAGACCGCCATGGGGTAGTGCTGATAACCACGCCCGAAGGCCCATTTCAGTCGGTGGACGGTGCTCAAACGTGGCGGGCATTCGGGCCTGGTGGCAGCACGAAGAGCGATACGCTGCTCTCCCTTGAACCTGCGAGCGGGCGGGTGCTGTTCGGGGGTAGTGATGCTGTCTGGAGCTATACAATGCCTGAGGGGGTAGCAGCACTGCCAACAGCCACCATAGCGACAGTTGCCCAGGTGCCACCCACCCCGCCGCCACCGCCAAACCTCCCCACGTCGACTCCTGTGCCGCCTACCGCCACACAGACCGCCCTGCCTACCCCCACGATTGCTGTCGCTACCGGCCCACTCCCCACCGACCGTGCCCAGCCAGGCAACCCTGAAGTATCTGATTACTTCCCACAGACCGGGCATAATATAACGCATGGCTTTCGAGCCTATTGGAAAGAGAACGGCGATGTCGGTCTCTTCGGCTACCCACTGACCGAGGAATTCGCCGAAAACGGCGTGACGGTACAGTACTTCGAGCGTGTCAGGCTCGAATATAGAGACAATAAAATCGTTTGGGGCCTGCTAGGAACCGAGCTTACCAAAGACCTCTTCTTCCGCACGGTCCGTTTCTTCCCCAGCGAGGATAATAATGTATACTTCGGACCAACCCAGCACTCCGTGAGCGGCCCCTTCCTGGAATACTGGCGCAACAACGGCGGGTTAGAGACGTTCGGCTATCCCCTCAGCGAGAGCTTCGTAGAAGGGCGCATAGAGTACCAGTGGT
The DNA here is from genome assembly GCA_038246925.1 of Chloroflexia bacterium. Classification (GTDB taxonomy): domain Bacteria; phylum Chloroflexota; class Chloroflexia; order QHBQ01; family JADMIH01; genus JADMIH01. The sequence goes on along the minus strand of JBBRVL010000386.1, from coordinate 1,887 downwards.
TTGAACGCGCCCGCTTCGAATGGCATCTCGACAATCCCGATGGGAACCAGTTCATGCTCAGCCAGTTGGGTAAGCTTTCGCTCCAGAAGCGCGGCTGGATCAGGTAATTCCTGGGTGCCCACACGTATAGCAGCAGTATCTTTGGGGCATGTTGCGTCGTCAGGTGTGCCTGATTCGCCACGTGATTAATTTGGTATAATCGAGTGTGTTGCATGATGTGGGTTAGCAACAGGACGGCGCTATATCTAAGCACCTTGTATAGTAGTACCGTTTCTTGCCACTCGCCGTATGCCACATAGAAAAGCCCGCGCTTTGAGCACGAGGAGAAATCTATGCGCCCCGCACAGCACAACCAGTCCCACCGCTTGAGTGCAACTGCACTCCTCCTGCTGTGCGCTATGTTGGCAGCCTATACCCCTGCCCCGGTAGATGCCGCGGACCCTACAGCCTACGCGTTGGCCCCGGCCATAGTTGGCTTTCCCGATTCTATCGCCGCCACGGGCGACTCCATCACTCGCGCTTTCAACACGGGCACCCTCCCCTTCACAGATGCCCCGGCCAATTCCTGGTCCACTGGCACTAACAGCTCAGTGCGGAGCAACTATACTCGCATACTCGCCGACCACCCACCCATTTACGGCTACTACTATAACGACGCTGTGACGGGCGCGAAGATGATAGGTCTGAACGCACAGGCTGAGAGCGCGGTTGCTCAAGGCGTAGAGTACACTACCATCCTCATGGGCGCTAACGATGCCTGCGCGGCTACCGAAGCTGAGATGACACCGGTCGCTACATACCGGGCGCAGTTCCAGACGGCTCTTGGTACGTTGACCTCCGGCCTCCCCGACGCTCGTATCTATGTGCTCAGCGTGCCCGATATCTACAACCTCTGGTACATCCTGCATGACAACGCATCCGCTCGTACTGCCTGGAGCTTACATGGCATTTGCCAGTCGATGCTGGCGAACCCTCTTTCCAACCAGCAGCCGGATATAGATCGCCGTAACCGCGTCAGGCAGCGAGTGATCGACTACAACACTCAATTACTTGAAGTATGCGCGACCAGCATCCACTGCCGCTACGATGATAATGCTGTCTTCAACGCCAGCTTTGTGCCAACTGATGTCTCCACCCGCGACTACTTCCACCCGTCCCTTCAAGGCCAGGCCAAGCTCGCCGACGTCAGCTACAGCGCGGGCTTCGACTTCCGAGACGGCGTCCACCCTGCCTCGGTCGCTTCCATATCTAAGCAGGCACCCGGTGGCCCTCCTTTGCGCCTCACAGGACCGTCCGGAGAGAAGGGGGTTAATCAGGTGACGCTCACAGCTCTCGACAACGTAGGCGTGGCGGGCATTGAGTACAGGCTCAATAACGGCCCATACACTCGCTACGCCGGCCCTGTTAGCGTACCACAAGGCAGCACCCTCATCTATCGTGCCGTGGATGTGAACGGAAACGTCGAGCCTGACAGGGTATTTACGCCATAGCACGCCGTCGACTATCCGGCCAGTTGCGATAATGCCCATACCTTCGGTCCGCAATCTCTTTTGACGAGTTTTCTAAGCATGTCCCGGTCAACCCTCCAGCAGCACAATTGAGTACGGTATACTATCAGCTATGAACCTCGCCCAACTGATAGATCACATGCGTCACTCGCCCATGTACCAGGAGCGCATCAGCGCATGGCACGACATCCCTGCGCGCCCCGCCCGTACTCTGCCTTACCCAGGCTGGGTCGACCCGCGCCTTGTAGAAGTACTGAAAAAGGGTGGAGCCACCGAGCTTTATACCCATCAACGCCAGGCGGTAGATGCTGTCCATCGCGGCGAGCACGTCGTAGTCGTCACGCCGACCGCATCGGGGAAGACGCTCTGCTACAACCTG
>JBBRVL010000385.1:0-3948 GCA_038246925.1 Chloroflexia bacterium | reverse complement strand
GGGTCGCCCCAGGCGGTGAGGTGGTAGTATAACTGCGATTCTATGGCATCATAGCCACGCAGGTCGGCCAAGTCGTAAACCATATTAGTGTTGGGTGTGAGTACTCCCTGCCCCGCCGATACTCTGAAGATGCCTTGCTGGCTCCCCAAGAAATCGGTAGCCTCAGTCCGAGGAAAGTATTGCGCGGGGTCGGTTGTTGGGAGATAGGTGGCGTGCGCCTGCCAGAGGTCGGCAAGCAGGATCACGGGTATGAGCCACAGAGCGAGGGCATGAGCCTGAATTCGCGCAGCGAAGAACTGGGGGCGGCGGGGCATCTTCCACAAAAAGCCCGCCAGAGCCAACGCCGCGCCGCATAACACCACGAGTAGAGAGGTCCGCCATAATCCTTCTGCCCAAACACGGTTCGCCAGCTCGGAATCGTGAGGAACGGCAAAGAAGCTGTGCGTGAAGAGGGCCAGAACGGCTACCCCGACGAGCAGAAGAGCCGCGACCGCAGCCCCTAGCACCCATGCGAATAGCCGCCTGCGCTCAGGCAGCACAGCCAGCAGACCATGCACGCCCAGGCCCGCGAGGAGGGCCAGCGCGAACTCGATGAGCATTACCATCCGGTTGTTCAACACAAGCCTCATGCCTGGAAAGAGCAAGGCCGCGTCTGATATTAAGGGCCAGCCGTGTACTATGCCTAACGTAAGGAGAATAGCCATCACAAGAAAGATGGCGAGCCGTCTCTGTTTGCGGTCTGGTAGCAGGAGAGCGAAAGGCGCGAGCAGCAAGGGGAAGATACCACTGTAGTTATTCGCCTCGTTGTAGTTGATGGGCGCGCCCCATTGCGTCTTGAGGGCGGGATTGCCGAACAGGTCGGGGCTGAAGGCGGTCCAGGCGTAATGAAACGGCACGAAGAAGGGCATCATCTGCCGCTCCTCGCGGCGCAGCAACGCTATGCTATGTTGCGAGTATTCCAGGAAGGGAAGCAGTTGCACCGCCGACACCAGTATGCCAAGCAGATAGGCTGACGCCCACCAACCGACAATGCGAATAAGCCTCTTTACATTCAACGGGCCTGTTTGCCAGGCGTGGAAGAGCATGAATAGCGCGGTCGCCTGGCCCATGTGGTAGGCAGTCTCGGGGTGGCCCGCGAGCATATGCAACCCGACAAACGCCGCCAGCAGAGCCGCACGACGCCCACCGGGACGCTCGACCAGCCGCGCCGTTCCCCACCAGAGCCAGGGGAGCCAGATAAGAGTGGCTGTGGGCGGGTGGAGCAGCCATACCGTCATGAACGCGCCGAATGTGAACGTGAGGGCAGCCACGCCAGCAGCCAGCGGCCCCACTTTTAGTACCTCGCGTACCAGCATGTACACCCCAAGCGCTGCAATGAAGAGCTTGAGCCAGGCTCGCGCCCACAATATCCAGGGGTCAGGCCATGTGAAGTAAGGCCAGTTGAGCGGGTAGAAGACGCCGGACTGCATGTTGCCGAGGAACGGCGCGCCAAGCATATTGTTCGGATTCCAGAGCGGGAGAGAGCCTTCACGGAGTCGTTTGGCGCTATAGGCAAGCCATGGCTCGTGCTGCACTACACTATCGACCAGCAGGCTGTTGCTTGGACCCTGCCAATCATCTGGCCGCACTTCTCGCCAGGGATAGGAGTCGAGTAGCATGTCGGCAGGAGAAAGATAACGTCCGGTCAGCAGCGCGGGGCTGAGGAAGAGGGCGGCGAGCAGACCAAACAGAAGGGCTGCCCGTCTTAGCTCCCTCGGTCTTATATTCTCACCCGAAGGAATGGGATCTGCGATCTTACTTGACGTGGTGGGATTGAGTGTTATGCTGGACAAAGGGGTAACAGGAAAACTATTCTTCGTCGAGGCGCTTGACAATCCGCGCCGGGTTGCCTGCCACTACCACGTTCGGCGGCACATCCTTGACGACAACCGCGCGGAAGGCTACAACCGAGTTATCTCCTATTGTTACACCCTTGAGGACGGCACTCTGGCCCGCGAGCCAGACGTTCTCGCCGATGGTTATAGGCGCACACATGACAGGCTCATCCCTGTCGTGCCGCTTGCGGGGGTCGAGCGGGTGATAATCGGTGTCGAAGATGAGGGTAGAGCCAAGTATGCAGCGAGGGCCTATCTTTACCCTCGTATAAGCCTGGATACCTGCCCCTGTCAGACGGCAGTTATCGCCTATCGTTATTAGCGCGTCGGGCGAATGGGTGATAAGCACGTTCTTCTCGGCGTGGCACCAGGCGTTGATGTTGTCGCCAAATATAACGCGTCCAGGTCCTCTTATAACGAGGTTGCCGTTGGTGACGAAGTGGCGGCCAAAAGAGACACGGTCGCCCAGCCGGACCTTATACCAGGCCAACCAGAAAACGCTCAGGGCGCGCAGGGCATAAGGCTTGACCAGTTTGCGCCATCCCCGCGCACGGTAGAGCTTTTTCGCCATGCGCGGAGAGGTAATAGTCCTGGCCTGGCCGGTCACTAGGTGTTCACCTGGAAGACCTCAGAGTCTATTGGCGCGGCCTGTGAGTACTCAGCAGAGTGTGGGGTACTTTGATCGTTGAGATTTCTACGATCTTTCCCGGCACGCCGCAAGAATGCCTCTTCATAGATTGTCTCAATCCGGTCGATTGCGGTATCCCAGGTTAGTTCCGCCAGGCACTTGTGTCTGAGTTGCCACCCGACTTCCCTATATCTTTCACGGTTGTCGAGTACTTCACGTAGCTTCTCGGCAAGGGAGCGAGAGTTGCCCCTTTGAGCATAGACACCAAGCGGGCCAAGGAACTCCCGGCTGACCGGCGTATCAAACGCCACCACGGGCAGAGCCATTGCCATGTAGTTGCCGATTTTGCCCGCGCCCTCGGTGGTGGAGAGCTTGGGCGCGACCGCCACATCACCCAGCGCAAGGTATTTGGGGACCTCCGAGTAGGGTATACGTCCTGGGAAGCTGACGTGGCCGTTCAAGCCAAGCCTGTCTGCCTGGGCGCGGTAGCTGTCGACGCCGGGGAAGCCCATGATGAGGAAATGCGCGTCCGTGCGACCCCACTCATTGACCATTATCGAGGCTGCTTCGAGAAGCAGGTCAGTGCCCTGGTAGGGGGCAAGCAAGCCGAGGTACGCCACCACACTCCGCTCCGCCGAGATGCCGAACGAACTCTTGAGGGCGTGAACAGCGTCGCGCGCCATGTTCGTCTGGGGAGGGGTGAAAACCGCAGCGTTCACGGCGTCTACCACAGTCGATATGCGACCAGAGCGGTCTCCTGTGCGCGCCCGCAGTCCAGCTTCGGCGTTATGTGACGAGGTAATCACTGCGTCCGCCGAGCGGTCAATACTCGCCTCGATAAGGCGCAGGGGAGGAAGAAAAGACGAGTGCTTGCCGATGAAGTGATGGTCGAGCATCTCGGCGGTGAGGCTTCCCTGGTAATCGAATACGAGAGGCACACCACGCGTCTGGCGCACCGTCCAACCGAGGAGCGCCCCTTCGTGCAGGTGGGCATGGACTATATGAGGCTTGAAGGTAGTAGCTGCTCGCTGCACGGTGAAAGCTAAAGCGAGGTCGAAATAGAGCTTGTGCCGCGAGGAGCCAACCATGACGCCCCGCTTCCAGGGCACGTCGAGAGAGCGCCGAATATTTATACCAGGTACGTTATTGCCTGTGTGGTAGGTGCAGATGAGGACGGAATGACCGCGCTGTTGGAGGTGGGTGATCTCCTCCAGGATACGCACGTGCGCTCCGTAATCTGAGAAGAAGGAAGTTGGGGCTATTGTTAATATGCGATAGGCCAATAATCACTCACCCTGCCCTGTCTGGTCTGCCTGCCATTATATTCCTGGGTGTTAATGGGTGTCAAATAGAATTAGGGATTAGCTGTAATAGCCAAAACTTGACCTTACAGACAAATGATGAAAGGTATTATCTGCCTGACAGTTGCGATTTCTAACTCTCCTT
>JBBRVL010000384.1:0-3966 GCA_038246925.1 Chloroflexia bacterium | reverse complement strand
TAAGCACAGTCCAGAAGAGAGTGAGAGCCACCAGGCTCATGAAAAGAGGCATACGCAGATTCTCGAACGACACGAGGGACGGTTTGTCGAGCAAGGGGGTCTTATTACGAAGAGAAACCCACTTGCTCCACTGGTAAATAGCCAATGCAAGGGCAAGCGGCAGGCTCATATTGATGTAACCCGCGAACGAGTTGGGCGCGCCTATAGTGCCGTATGCGCGAGTAAGCTGGTCATCCACAATGAAGCTCTCAGGTCCGATGCCGCTGTACGCCTGACTAAGCCCAAGCAGAGCTTCCGACATACCCGCGACCAGCATCACTATTACCAGGCCGGTCATCTCGCGGCGTGTCTGTACTGAATTGACGGCAACCACGTAGGCAAGGATGGTCACCAGCCAGCGCGAGACTTCGGCCAGGCTCTCGGGCAGCGAGGTTGTGTTCCAGATACTCGCCAGGGTCGCGGTCAGGAAAAAAAAGAGCGCAATAGCGATGGGCGTGAGTACCAACTTTCTATCCCGCCGAAGGGCAAGCCACGCCCACCAGATACCGAGCACCAGTACAAATAAAAGCTGTGTAACTGTAATGTCTGCGGGAAGGCTGATCGCCTTTTGTACAGGCACGCTCAACACAAGCGCATACACTCCCCACACAGGCTTGCGGAGAAGCAATACGAGCAGCACCAGCCCTGCAAGCCCCACCCCAACATAAAGCGGAGGAGCGACACCCGCAATTATCGCCAGGATCAGAGCAAGAGGCCAAACCCAGATAGGATTTTGGATTTTGGATTTTGGATTTTGGATTTGGGACTTAGCCATCAAGATGTGTTTGGAAGACGAGGTGAATTCATAGGCTCTTTCGTCGTTTAGCCGTGAGGGGTGCGTATTTTGCGGCTGCTGTACCCCTTCTGTATCCCTTATCCGCAAACACGCTTGGCCATCAAAATATCCGGGTTGCCCCAGCCGTTCGCGTCCGGTACGACACCCGTGATGGTGAAGCCCAACTTCTGGTAAAACTCGTAAGGGTGACCCTTCAGGTTCCTTATGCGGGCGATGTGCTCCCACACGTTCGGATAAAGGTCCACGCCTGAGAGGGTGGTCATGTTGTTCTCGTCGTCACTGCCCAAGATGATAGTAAGCCCACCGCGCTGCCTTACCTGCTCATCGAGGTCGGCCACCAGCGCGCGGCCAATCCCCTGGCGCTGGTTAGCAGGGTCCACGGCGAGGGGGTCTAGCTCCCACACTGCGCCGTCGTACTCCGGGCTGCCACCGCCCCCCGCTGCCGCTCATACCCCAGCGCCTCTCCGTCTTCGCCCACGGCTACGCGGCTGATGCGCCCCGTCCCAAAAGAGTGGCGCACCTCATCCAACGCTGACTCTAAATCCGGCCACGCATCGGGCCAATGCTCCCGAAACGCTTCCATCAACAGGGCCGCCACCTGCCGGATTAACCCCTCGTTATCGGGCGCAAGGTCAATTATTCGCATAGCAAGTCCCTAAGAGTTGCGATGTATATTAGCATACTGTTCCCTGGTGAAACTTATTACCGCTCTAAATCTGGCTGCGAAACCACTCGATGGTGCGTGCCATGCCCTTTTCCAGGGGCACAACGGGACGCCAGCCCAGGGTGGCGCTTATGCGAGAAATATCGGGGCAGCGGCGGGCGGGGTCGTCTTGCAAGGCTGGACGATACTCTATTTCAGAGTTAGATTCGCAGATTATACGTATCAGTTCGGCAAACGCACGTACCTGCCGCTCATCCGGGTTGCCGACATTGAATATCTTGCCTTTTGCCGCCTCCGGTGGGGCGTCCATCACTGCGCGCAGACCGGCCACCATGTCGCTCACGTAGCAAAAGGAGCGTGTCTGGCTACCATCGCCGTAGATGGTCATAGGCTCACCCCTGAGCGCCTGGGAGATAAACTGGGGAGGCAAGCGGCCATCGTTGGGGTTCATGCGCGGGCCGTAGGTGTTGAAGATACGCACGATGCGCCCATCCACTCCAAACTCCCGAACGTAGACCGATGTAATCGCCTCACCAAACCTCTTTCCTTCGTCGTAGCAGGCGCGAGGGCCAATCGTATTGACGTTGCCGAAATAGCCCTCGCGCTGAGGGTGCTCAAGGGGATCGCCGTATGCCTCGGATGTTGAGGTGAGGAGATAGCGTGCATTATGGTAGCGCGCCCATTCCAGCACGTTGCGCGTACCGACCGAATTGATAAGGGCAATCTCAAGGGGGATACGGGTGAAATCGGCGGGCGACGCCGGACTTGCTAGATGGTATATGGCATCGACTTTGCCCAGGCTCTCGTGCTCTTTGGCGGGCAGTGTCAGGGTTATATCGTGCTCTACAAGGCGAAACGATGAATCACCCCGCAGGTGGGCTATGTTGGCCGGGCGACCCGTTATGAAGTTGTCGATGGCCGTTACTTTGTGCCCATCAGCTAATAATGATTCACACAGGTGCGACCCGATGAAGCCGGCCCCGCCGGTAACTACGAAATGCAAACCAGTTCTCCTTGCGCGTTGGGGATTAGGGATCGGGGGTTAGGGATTAGTATCATCCATTAGGTTCCTCAACCAACCCCTGATCCCTAATCCCTAATCCCTTCACCAACTGAAGCAGCCCACAACTCAGCCAGAAAATCATCGCCAGGTCCATGAGGAAGTAGGAGTTGTCTACCATGCCGTGGACCAGGAAATCTATCATAGAGGCAAGCAGGCCAAGCGATAAAGCCTTGTAAAGGGGATTGGCTGCACTGCCCAGCGATGCTTGCCTTATCGCCCTGAGCGCGCCTCTGAAGTAAAGCCAGAGTAACCACAGGAATACAAGCAGACCTATTATACCCAATGATAACCACGTATCCAAAACGAAGTTGTGCGGATGGGCTGTGTAGAACTCTTTGCATTGCGCCGCCGAAACTATGTATTGGCGCGGGTGCTCGGTGTACAGCTTCTCACATTCCTCCGGGCTTGCTATTACCTCACGAGCCTGGAACTGGTTGAGGAACTGGTCAATTCCAACGCCAAATACAGGGTGGTCGGCTATCATGCGTAAAGAGCTTTGCCAGTGCAGCACGCGCATGCCGCCGCTCTCGAAGTTGAGAATGCGTTCCGGCAGCCTCGGGATCGCCACCGCCGCGACTAGAACCAAAATAAGCAAAGCCGCGCCCCCAACCGGAACAGCCCAGCGAAGAAGCAATCTTCTCTCCGAGCGGCGCGGTCTCAATAAGAGGCCAACAGCTACTGAGATGAGCAAGGCAAGCGCCACCGCTGCCCATGCACCACGAGAGTAGGTAAGCAGAAACGTCATGCCTAGCGGCAGTAGGGCGAGAGCATAGAGCAATTTGCGCCAGCCCCAGGGCAGGAATAAGGCAAGGCAAGCAGCGAACGGAAAGACCCGGCCCAGGTAAAGCCCCAGGTTATTCGGGTGCTGGTAGACACTGAATACGCGGCTCACCCCCTCCACTACCAACGTGTTGTCAGAGACGAAGAACTGCCACAGGCCGTAGAGAGATACCCCCACCGCAGCCGCCGTAAAGAAATCAACCACGCGCATCAGCCCTCGCCTGCTCGATATCGCATCGGTCAGAAGAAAGTAGAAAAGCACAGGCAGCACAATCGTCCAGCGATAGAACCGGGCGCTATCTTTCGCGAAAGCCGGATCGGCCAACGTGAGAAGCGAAAGCGTCCCGATTATGAGGATTGCAACTGCTGGCGGTGCGAACGGGTCCTGGCGGTACCAGCTTATGAACCTCGACTTTAGCTCGGCTGCCGTGGGCCGCCTCGTAGTGTGGTGGTCAGTGGTCGGTGGTCGGTGGTCGGTGGTTACTGCCTTCTGCTTTCTGCTTTCTGCTTTCTGCGTGCTGGCCGGTGGAACAATATCGACTTCGGGCAGGGTAGCAGGCTTTACTGCCTCGTAGGTCTTCACACCCACCCTGGCAAATGCGGGCCGAGGCGGCCAACGAGCAG
>JBBRVL010000383.1:0-3972 GCA_038246925.1 Chloroflexia bacterium | reverse complement strand
GGTGGAGCAAGACAATTCAATCACAAAGAACGCAAAGAAGCACGAAGCACACGAACGATTATTATGGTTTAGTTATGCACGCCAGGAACTATGCAGAATATAAAAGCCTTTGTGTGCTTCGTGCTTCTTTGCGTTCTTTGTGATTAAAGATAGGCTCATCTATGACGATTGCGTAACGTGAGTTACCATTTATCACCTTGACAATATAGAACGTTTGTACTATATTTGGATCATCATATTGATACTATACTTTCCTCCTGTAAGCCAAGACCTATCTAGCGGAAGAAGCTTTGCGCATACCAAACAGACCGGTGCAAGGGAGAAATCATGACAGAAAGCACCGACCGGAACGAAGAGGTTTTAGACAGCCCGACCGGGTGGGTTGCAAAGCATATTCGCACCTACGTTGACAGTGGTGGTGCCAAAGGGCATTCATTCTCCGGCCACGACTCACTGCTGCTTACCACTCGTGGCCGTATGACTGGAAAGCTCCGCCGCACAGCTTTATTTTACGGCCGCGACGCAGATCGTTATGTGCTGGTCGCGTCGAACGGCGGTAATGCGCGTAATCCACTCTGGTATCTGAACCTCCTTGAGGAGCCGAGGGTGGAGTTGCAGGTAGGTAAGGATACCTTCAGCGCGAGAGCTTGCCCTGCAACCGAGCAGGAGAAGCCAGCACTTTGGCAGATGATGGCCGCGATCTTCCCCCAGTATGAGGCGTATCAAAAGAAGGCCAAGCGAGACATCCCGGTAGTTATAGTGGAGCGCATAGAAGAACCAGATTCGATATCGTGACTATGACGGGAAACGCAGAAGCAGTGTAGAACGACTGAACGAAAGGAGAAAAGAGATGGCTAATAATCAGAAGGAACCAGTGGCCGAACAGATGCTCAGTGCCGATGATGCGACAGTAATACCCTGGGCGGAGGTACGCGAGAGCCTGGCCGACGGGGGTACGTACTGGCTGGCGACGGTGCGCCCGGATGGACGACCGCACGTGGTGCCCGTAGGGGCTATCTGGCTCGATAACTCGCTGTACTTCACCACAGGCCAGGGGACCATTAAAGAGAAGAACCTCAAGCACAACCCGCACTGCGTCATCACGCTCGCCAGTGGTGGTTTCGACCTGGTATTTGAAGGCGAAGCTGCGAAGGTGAGCGACGAAGCGATGCTCCAGCGCCTCGCTGACGTGTACTCCTCACCTGCCAACGGCTGGCCGGTCACTGTGCGCGACGGTGCCTTTGATGCCCCTTACAGCGCCCCAACAACGGGCCCGGCCCCGTACGAGGTGTACGAAGTGACGCTTACAGTTGCATTCGCCTTCGGCACGACAGAGGAGACGGCTACCCATCCTACCCGCTATCGCTTCTAACGGCTCTTACCAAACGTGCCAGTCATGCAAATTGCTCCAAAATTGGGGCATTTTGCCCCTTGACATGTGACCATATAGTCACGTATAATGAGGTCATGGAAACAGAACACGTGTTCAAGGCATTGGCTGACCACCATCGCCGCCATTTACTCGATTTGCTCTCTCAGAACGACGGGCAGACCCTCACCGAACTGTGCGCGCATTTGCCTATGACACGCTTTGGTGTCATGAAGCACCTGGATATCTTGGAGGGGGCTGGCCTGCTTACGACCCGCAAAGTTGGACGTGAAAAACTCCACTACCTCAACCCGGCCCCCATGCAGGATGTTGCCGGTTGGGTCGAGCAGTACCGCCGGTTCTGGGACGAGCGCCTTGATCGCCTGGAGGACTATCTCCGCGACATTCAACAAAAGGAGTCGAAAAATGACCACAGCAAACCCTAGTACGGAAAACCCTGCAACGTCATCGGACCAACGGACGCTGATCTTGGAACGCATCATCGACGCGCCACGGGAACTTGTGTTCAAGGCGTGGACCGACCCCAAGCACGTAGCTCGGTGGTGGAAGCCGAAGGTCTTTACTATCCCTGTCTGTGAGCTAGACGTGCGGCCCGGTGGCGCGATCCTCATCCACATGGCCGGACCCGATGGTACGGTCTATCCAATGAAGGGTGTCTTTCACGAAATCGTGAAGCCTGAACGGCTAGTCATGACCACCAGTGCTCTTGAAGACGAAGAAGGCAATCCACAGCTCGAAGTTCTCAACACCGTCACGTTCATCGAGCATGAAGGTAAGACGAGACTCACATTGCATGTAGTGGTCACCAAGGCAGCGCCCGCTGCTGAAGGGGCACTTGCTGGCATGGAGGAAGGCTGGAACCAGAGCCTGGACAGTCTCGAGGAAGAGCTAAGTTCACTCAAAAGAGAAATCACCATGACGAAACCCAATCTCACGAAAATCACAGCAGAACCCGGTAAGCAAGAGATCATAATCACAAGGGAGTTTGGCGCGCCCCGGGAACTGGTCTTCCGAGCGTTTACAGACGCGGAGATGTATGTACAGTGGCTAGGACCACGAAGCCTCACGATGACGCTTGAGACGTTTGAGCCGAGAAACGGTGGCAGGTGGCGATACATTCAGAAAGATCAGCAAGGCAATGAGTACGCATTTCATGGAGTGAACCATGAGATCACAGCTCCTGAGAGGATTATCGGCACCTTTGAATTTGAAGGGCTGCCCGAAAGTGGGCATGTCACCCTCGATACGGCCAGATTTGAGGCGTTGACAGGTGACAGGACAAAACTAACTATCCAATCTGTCTTCCAGTCGGTTGAGGACCGAGACGGGATGCTCCAATCGGGCATGGAGAGCGGCATGAACGACTCGTTTGATCGCCTAACGGAACTGCTGGCAGAACTGGTAGAAAAGAATATCCCAGCCAATGCCTGAGTCTTCACGACTGAGTTAGACAAGCGGAGGAACAACCATGAACTCTAACAAGCAGAACCAGCAGGAAAGTGACCTTCCAACAAAGCTAGCAATGCCTGCACGCCGCGCGCTCGATCAGGCCGGCATCACACGGCTGGAACAGCTAGCAGAGATCAGCGAGGCCGAACTCAAGCGGTTGCACGGCATGGGACCAAAGGCAATCGATCAGCTTCGTGAAGCACTTGGCGCCCACGACCTCGCATTCGCCGGGACCAGGCAAGAAAAGGCCCAGGATTAGCACCCTGTTCAAGATAACAGGTAAGACAGTCCGATGATTTGAGAGGAGGAACCGGGATGGCAGACAACAAGCAGGTTACACAGCAGATGTGGGAATCAAATAACGCCCTGAAACGTCTGGCACGATTGGTCGGCACGTGGCGTTCCGAGATATCGATGCCGACCGAGCCGCCCATTATCACAGGTGGACAGTCAACCGTGGGGTGGCTCACAGACGGACCTTTCCTTATAATACGCGACAGTGTCGACCACCCAGACTTTCCCAGCGGCACAATGATCATCGGGGGTGACGATTCGAGCGACGAATACTCCATGCTCTATTTCGACTCCCGCGGCATCGCCCGCATCTATGAGATGAGCCTGAGCGACGAAGTGTGGCAGCTCACGAGATACTCGCCCGGGTTCTCGCAACGCTACATGGGCAGATTCGGTGACGGTGGCGATACCATTACCGGCTGCTGGGAGAGATCGAGCGACGGCACAACATGGGAACTCGACTTTGATTTGAATTACAGGAGGACTAAAAATGACTAATAACCAATGGTGCTAGTTTTAGAGGCTGAACTCAGCGATAGAGAGATGAACTCTACCAGTATAGTCAGCGACAGGACCATCATGCCAATACCACTGAGCCAAGATGTTGAAAGCCGCCAAGCAGAAGGAAAAGCGGGCTTGCAAGTAGCTCCACACACGATGAGCCATCTGCTTGATGTGACAGACAGTGTGCAGCATCGAAAGCACCGTCTCTACCATCATGCGCACGTTCCACCTGCCTCGCTTGCACACCAGCATGTTGGTAGGATTGCCCCCTTTGGAGTAGAAGCCATGGTCAGTGAGTACTCCCATCTCTTCCTCAAAATGAGCCACCATACCCT
>JBBRVL010000382.1:0-3995 GCA_038246925.1 Chloroflexia bacterium | reverse complement strand
TCAGCGTCACCTTATTTGTTAGAAAAAGCACAAAGACATTTTTCCGGGTCTTCTTGCCAGCGTTGGTTGTTCTTCTAAAGCCATTCCTACACGTCTCCTTCTTTGACAATTTGTTGGCGAGCTAAGTTTCGCAAAAACAGAAAGTCTAATGGGCACACTTGCTTCTTATTGACTAATCATAACATATTAGTTCTATATATTTATAATAGTTATTATATTAAAATTAATAATCAAATAAAATAAGCCCGCGACGATGCCGGGCGGGAACCCACTCACCGCAGTCCCTGGGCTTACTCCGAGGTCGCCCCTTACAGTTGTCGGGCCGGTATTCGTGACGGCACTTGCGCCTAAAACGCCGAAACTGCCGGCCGTTCCAAGGGGAGGAATGATCGCGCCAGCTCGCGCCGGAACAGGCACTGCCAGTGTGAGCATAGAGGCCCCAATCAACAGTGTGAGCACTACCGCTTGTGCTCTTCGAGATGTTCCGCCCCGCATGATAGACTTGTAGTTTTGATTCATATTGCGCCTGCCCTCCCGTATGATAATGACTGTATCCTTATTATACCTTATTATACCTTATAGCGTAAGGACTTTCGGCCCGGAAGCGACCATCCAGAGCGAAAGTCCTGAGTGTGTTGTTAGATTATTCCTGGTGCACCCAACGCACCAGGTTCCTACCTATCTTATCTGCAAGCAGCCTTTACTACAATAGCGCAGCGGTCCTACTGGACGTAATAGATGAACGTAGTAGCTATGGGACAGTGTAGATTATATATGTGGCTGTGCTATGGATAGTGAGTGACGAGTAAAGTGTGTGTAGTAATCACACAGCACATTCATACGTGAGAGGCAAAAAGCAAAGCCCGCCGGAGCGGGCAATAGTAGCGACTGTTCCCCTAATTTCTATAGAGGATTATCGTCGTTCGGCTTGCGGACTTCGGGTCGGGGCTTGCTAGGTGCGGTGAGACCATCGAGGAAGGCATTGAGGCCGCTCAATGCAGCGCCACCTACACGCTGACCCACAGCACTACCAACAACACCTCCTAACATGGCTCCTACGAAAGTGCCGACCACCGGCACCGGAATAGCGACGGTGCCAACCTGCGCCCCCGCTATAATTCCCGCACCTAATCCGGCCAGGCCCCCTAAATGCTCGTTGCGATCCTGCTGCTTGTTATCCATGCTCGCATTCTCCTTTTATAAAGAGGTTGTCTCACCTATCGATGTCATAGTATACGCGTAGTCTGGAACTATCGTTTCAACCGGATAGCAGCAGAACCTCAGTCCTTCACGGTCTGTAACTATGAAGCAGCTCGATAACAGACCTATTGAACCCAGGTTGTTGTAGGGAAGTAATTAAGGACGGAAGGCAGAAGGCGGAAGGCGGACGAGTAGTGTCATATTGGTGTCGCTCGTCAGGCAGCTTGCCCCTTTCGTGGGCGCATGATACAATAATACGATGCCTACGAATATAGTAGATGGGAGTAATAGAGACTCTGACCATGCATAAGAAAGTATCAGGTGGACGGCGCGCAGGCAGCGGAGTTATGCTGCTGGCTACGCTCGCGCTTATCGTTCCACTTTTTTCAGGCTGCTCAGCCCCGCGTGAGATGGCCCAGGCACAGCAGGTAGAGGGGTCGCCAACGGCCCTTATCTCCACTCCCTCGCCTGCTTCCTCCACAACTGCTATACCGTCAGCAGGAACGCCCAGTATACAAGCTACAGGCACGGTTACGGGCACCACGCAAGTCGTACCAACTCCGTCGGGGGTCCCATCCTCTGCTTTCAACACGCTCAACGCCTTCCGTTATGTGCCCACCGGCAAAACGCTCGTCAAGCAGGACCGGGTACAATTGGACGCGCCCGGTGACGGGGCCGGCGAAGCTGAGGTCTTATTGACCATCATGGGCCCGAGCGAAACGATCACCGGCGAGGTGGACAGCGGCATCGGTGTGCTCTCCTACGACTCTGTCGCCCGCCAATGGGGCTTCACCTGGAGCTCGGAGGTCGTGTCGGGCACGGCAAGCCCCCTGCTCAATATCGGCCAGAAGGAGATCGGCGGCTTCAACGGTGGCGACATTCTGCGCACAGGCGACCCGATACTGGTGGTCCGCACGACCCTGGACGACGGGCGGGCGCAACTCCATCTATGGCGCTGGAACAGGGGGTTGCATAACGCAGCCCCGGTCAAGAAATCGGGCGGAGCGCCAGTGGGTAATGACGTGACATTTGAAGCAGACCTCGATATAAACCTTATGGACATAGACGATGACGGCATTTATGAAATAGTAGCTGACAACCTGTCGGGTGTGCAGATATGGAAGTGGGACGGCAACACCTTCGCGGTAGAGGGAGGGCAATAATGGCAACGCGCAATCGCCCTCCACGTTCCCAGCGGGCCACACCTCCGGCAAAGGGACAGACGAGGTGGCAAGGGAACCCGTCCGCAACTAGCGTGCGCTCAGTAACAGAGGCGGGTCGAAGGACTCGTGGCGGTGGGGGAGTTGCCAACCTGCCGATTGAGGGCCACCGTGCCCTCGCTTCGATAGTGCTGGCGCTGATGGTAGTACTTACGCTGCTTGCCCCACTCTCTCATGCCGCGCCTGATCCCGCCCCGTTCCTGACGCCCCGCATAGACGGAAGCGGTTCGGTCATACAGGCAGGTGGTAGCTCCGCCGACATCGAGAGGTCGCTCTTTTCATATCTGACTTTTGTGGAGCGCAGCGTCGAGAGTTCGAATAGCACCTGGCCCGAGGCAACGGCGGTGCTCCGCTTCGACCCGTCCGACACGAGAGCACGCATGGCTATCGTCGGCGAGATATATGCTTCCACATCGGGCGGTCTTGACCGTAAGCTCAGAGACACAGGCATCGAGACACGCCCATCGCCTAACAAGCTTCAAGAATACGAAGATGCGTACTCGCAGTTTTTCCAAGAGGATGAGAGAGGAGGAAGAGGAGCGAACGGCCTATCTGCCATGAGTCTTGTGCGCTCTTTGACAGCAGAGGGCACGGAGCGAGAAAGGCTTGAACGGAGTGCTGTAAACGGCTTCCGGCAGGCTATCGGCGAGAATGGCGAAATCTGGCAGTATACCTACAACTGGGCCCTGGCAAACTTGCTCGTGGGGAATTACGCTCAGGCACAAGAAGGGATGCGTATCATCAGCAACAGAGCAGCTCAGGATAACGAGGTGCTTGCGAGCTTCTGGAGCGGGGTGGCGGCCCTGCGCACGGGCGACCCAGGCGAGGCCGTGCAGGCGCTTACCCCACTGATAAACGCGCAAGCCCCAGCCGGAGGCAACGAGACGTTCAACGACCTTTTCGAGACGCTTCGCAACCTGTCACGCGAGGGGCTGGCCGACGCTCAGTGGGCGAACCGCAACCCTTCAAGCGCCTACCGCACCTACTTTGACACACTGCTGCTCGCGGAAGCAGACCCAAGTCTCTACGGCAAGTGGCTCCGGCTCGGCCTGGAGATGGGAGCCTATGAGAAGCTGGCCGCCGACATGGCTACCCTCGAGACTTCTCCCAGTTTTCGGAGCTATTCGCGCATCCATCACGACCGCGCGCGTCTGCTCGATATGCTCGGCAGGAGAGGCGAGGCGGATAGTGAGTATAAAGAAGCGCTGAGGTTGGAGAACGACCCCGGTCTGCTGGTAGCATACGGGCAGTCGCTCGAAAGCCGGGGCGACCACAACGGCGCGCTTTCCCAGGCAGCGGAGGCGATACTCAAACTCAATAATGACCCCGAGACCGCCGATCTGTCGACTGTGGCCAGGGCTGCGGGAGCGGGCGTAACGCTGGTAGATAAGTCGACCGCGCAACAGCTTCTGGACGCCAACTTGCTACGCGCACGGGCATGGGGCAGGCAAGGTAATACTGGCGCGGTAGGGAGTCTGATCCAGTTCATAGTGCAGAACGCGGAAGGCTTGACGCCTGAGCAGGTGGGTCTGCTGCATCTTTATGCCGCGTTTGTAGGCGAAGCTGCCGCACAGC
>JBBRVL010000381.1:0-4015 GCA_038246925.1 Chloroflexia bacterium | reverse complement strand
CGGCCAAGCTTGCAGAAACGCCCCATGCGATGAGGGCTGTCAGCACGACCCAGAAGAGGATCATCCCAAAACCCCAGAAAGCGCCCATATTTCCGAACCCGTCCATCATGACCTTTATCTCCTTTCCCCACTGACACCCTCGTAGTCATTCCCCGACGCAGAGTGGTGGGTTGTTCTATCCTAAGTATAGCGGGCGCAGGTAAAGATTAGATGCATAATTGTGTTGCGATTAGGTTATGGTGCAAAAGGAAGAGGGGCAGGCGCTCCACATCGAGCGCCTGCCCTCTCCCTTTATCGTCCCCAACGCCCACCGGATGCTCCGACCTCCTGCACACTATCTCTTGTGGTTTATTACTCGATCACGGTAGGGCAATCTCTGCCTCTTACTTCGTGCTATTCAACTGGGCACATTGCGTGTCCTTAGTACGCTGGCGCGTCGGCCCGTTGGCGTAAACGGTGGGGGCGGTTAGCGTTAGCGTATAGTGGTTTGAGGCACATTGGCGCTGAAGGTTGGGAAGGTGGCAGCGCTCCCTACCAGCTCCAGTTGCCTGGCCGACTCCCAGGAGTTCTGCGGGACATTCACGCCTTCGTATTCGAGCGAGTAGAGGCAGACCTCCGGCAGGCGCTCGAAGAGCCAACGCTGCGTCTCGATCTCCGTTCGCAGGTGTTCCTCAGCGATACGTGTCGTCTCCTTATCGCCGCAGGCCAGCGCCAGGGTCGTGAGGATACTGTACTGGGCGATCTCGAACTGGCTGAACGTGTAGAGGGTGGTTGCGTAGTCGGTGAAAGTCACAGGCTTGAGGGTGCTGAAGAAAGTGATGAAATTGCCGAAGAAGGGGCTGGTGAACTTCCTGCCGGTCGGCACTGACGCCTTGTAGAACTCAATCAGCTCGCGCATATGGGTCGTGTGCTCTTTGCACTCATCGAGGCAGCCGAGCACTCTCGCCCGGAATTCCGGGAACCGCTTGAACTCAGTAATCGGCTTATCGAAGCTGTCCAGCATCTTGCCAAACTCTTGCTCCATTACGTAGACGTCCTGGATGTGGGCGACCAGCTTCTCTTTTAGCTGCTCGCTCGTGTTGGAGTTAAACATTGTTTTGCTCCTTTTCAGATTTTGGATTTCCGGGTTTCCGGGTTTCCGGGTTTCCGGGTTTCCGGGTTAGTGAGATTTCTTCTCGTCTGGGACCAGGGCCGCACCTGGGCGTTTGTTGTTCTATCTCACACTCACATTCTATCTCAGGAAGATGAAGATTAGATGTGCATCCATGTTGCGATTTGGTTAAGATTACACATGGTATCGAGCCACCCCCGCTTCGCTCATGCCCCTGGCGACGGGGAGTGTGAAAGAGAAAGCGCTCCCATTGCCAACCCCCGCGCTCTCAGCCCAAATACGGCCACCCATTGCCTCTACGAGCGCCTTTGAAATGGTCAGACCGATGCCGGAGCCGCCTGCGGCACGGCTGCGAGATTTGTCTACCCTGAAGAAACGCTCGAACAGGTGAGGCAGGTGTTCAGGCGCGATGCCGACCCCCGTATCGGCCACCCGGAAGAGAAGCTGCTCCTCCATGCCCCCAGGTCCAGGTATGCGCTCGATTGAGAGTGTCACCGCGCCTGGCGGGGGCGTGTAGCGAAGGGCATTGGTAAGGAGGTTGTTCAGCACCTGCACGACACGGTCACGGTCGGCAAGCACAGGGGGTAAGCCCGCAGGTAGCTTTGCTCTCAAGCTCAGTCCGCGTTCTTCAAACGGACGCTCCATGCGACGCAGAGCGACTTCGGCGATCTGCTTGGGGTCTACCACCTCCTGCTTAAGAGAAAGCTGCCTGGCCTCGGCCCTCGACAACTCTTGCAGGTCATCCACGAGCCTGTGCAGGCGGCTCGCCTCGCTGTGCAGGCGCGCCCAGGTCTCCTGCGATGGCTCAACCAGCCCATCCAGGAGGCCCTCAAGATACCCTTCGAGCGTGCTTATAGGCGTGCGTAGCTCGTGGGCTACGTCCCCCAGCAAATCCACCCGCCTGCGCTCGGTGGCTTCCAGCGAAGAAGCCATCTCATTGAAGCTATGCGCGAGCTGCCCGATCTCATCCCTGCGTCCCTCACCACCCCCGATGTCGTCGCCGTTAGCAGCTATGCCTACCCTCTCAGCGTAGTTCCCGGCTGCGATGCGCCTGGTGGCCGCCACGACCCGCCGCAAAGGACCTGCTATGCGCCCAGAGATGAACAGGCTGGCTACCACAGCAAACAGGCTGGATACCGCCGCCGCGACAAGCACGGCCTGGGTCACAGAAGTAATGTACGCGGTCCGCAGAGACTCAGTGGTACTCTGTCCAGCGCGCATCATAGCGTCCATGCTGGGCGTCCCCGCCGAACCCATCATCTCTGCCATGTGTATCTCGAAGAAGCTGGGAGCTACCAGCTCGGTAATGAGGAAAGTGGTTGCGACTCCCAGCGCGATAATCAACAGGTACGACGCGAGGAGTTTCGCTCGTAGGCTTGAGCCAGTCCATCTTGCGGTAATCATTTGTGCCACCTTTATCCTTTATCCTTGTTCCCTGGACTGCTGGGCGAAACGCGGGTTGAAGCGATAGCCGACGCCGCGTAGCGTCTCGATATAGCGGGGGTGGAGGGCGGCTTCTTCCAGCTTCTTGCGGAGGTGAGTCACATGCACGTCTACCGTGTGATCATCGTAATATTCGTCACCCCAAATCCTGGTCAGCAATTGGTCGCGGGTGAAGACCCGCCCTGGGTGCATGGCAAGGGTGAGCAAGAGGTCGAACTCGCGGGGGGTAAGATGCACGGGTTTGTTCCCCAGGGCAACCTCGTGGCTGGTTGGATCAATGACCAGATCGTCGAAGACAAGGGACGGCGGTATGTCAGGTTCCGATGCTCCCTCGGCTGAAGTTGCGCCTGCGGTGACTCCCTCATTGACTGTAGTGCCAACTACTCGTGGTCGCCGCAGCATAGCTTTCACCCGGGCTACAAGCTCACGGGGGCTGAACGGCTTGGTCAGGTAATCGTCCGCGCCCACCGACAAACCGATGATCTTGTCTATCTCCTCCGACCGGGCGGTGAGCATTAGCACGTATGCATCGGAAAAGTGCCGCAACCTCCGGCAGACCTCGATACCGTCCAGGCCAGGCAGCATCACGTCGAGCACTATCAGAGCGGGCTGCTCTGTGCGCGCCACTTCAAGAGCTGTCAGGCCATCGTTCGCCTCCAATACGTCGAACCCTTCCGCAAGGAGATACTTGCGTACCAGGTCCACCAGGTTCTGTTCATCATCCACCACCAGCACCTTTGGATTTTGGATTTTGGATGGCTGCTCGGACCTCACATCCGGCATCGTCTCTAACCTCCTACGAATCGACTATCTTCCTGTAGCAAGTATGCAACCGGCGATGCGAAATGGCAACTTTCTGGTTCTCAGCAAATACTCAGTAGTGCTTCCCCTCTCCCACTATATCTCCTATACTCCACAGGAATCCTCAGTCTTCTCTCAGCCCTCTTTCAGCTATTCATCAGGGATTAGCGGCATAGTTAAGGTGGGCTGAGAACTACGTCAGACATCGCTTACATCAACTGTCTCGGAAGGAATCCAACGCGCCGGGGAGCAACCGGTGTGAGCCTCCAATGGCGCAGGCATCACAAAGGAGCTGCCCACCCGGCGTGTATGGTTTCATGTGAGATGGGAGGGTACGAAGATGGTAACCAATGAAGCGATGCTGGGCTTTGTGCGGGACGCGACGGGCAACTACGCCCTCGGCTTCGTGCTACTGGCTGTGGTGGCCGTAGCCTGTATCGTCGTGCTGGTGGGTATGTTGCGGAGGAGAGATTAGAAATTAGAGATTAGAGATTTAGCTTTTCTCTAACTTCTAACTTCTAAAGATCCTATGAGAGTAAACCGTCCAGATGTAGGGAAAAAGTACTTGTGCCTCTACAACACAAAACACCGACGTACCGATCGGTACGTCGGTGTTTTGTGTTGTAGAGGCACAAGTACTTTTTCCCTACATCTGGACGG
>JBBRVL010000380.1:0-4030 GCA_038246925.1 Chloroflexia bacterium | reverse complement strand
TGTTGTGTTTGTTGTGCCTGTAGTATCCATCAATTTTGCAATCATTGTAGTTACCTCCGTACCTTTATCATAGGGCACGGCGGGCTTATGGTCTATCCGATTCTTGTGCTCCAAACTCAGGGAGATGAGAGCAATTCGGAGATCGTCACCACTTGTAATCCCATCCCCTCCAGCCGGTCCAAGATGCGAGGGAGCGCATCGGCGGAAGCCTGCGAACCGAAATGCTCGAGAATTATTGCACCATCCAGCTCGACGGTTGGCGTGTTAGTGATTCGGTCGAAGATGAAGTCTGCCGTCTTTGGTTGGCCTACCGCATCATGCGAGTCAAGCGTCCAGTAAATTGAGCGGTAGCCCTCGGAGGCCGCTATGTTCAGCATATGGTTGTTGCGACCGCCGAACGGAGGACGCCAGTATGGTTTTGTGCTGAGACCTGTCAAATCATGGATTATCTTATCGGTGCGGGCAAGCTCCTGCCTGAGCGCTTTGTCGGTCAGTTTGCGCGAATCGATATGAGAATAGGTGTGGTTGCCTAGCTCATGGCCGTCAGCCGCCGCCTGCTTCACACCTTCCGGGTATTGTTCGGCGAACCTACCCGTAAAAAACATAGTAGCACGGACCTTATGCTCTCGTAGGGTTTGCAGGATTTGCGGCATTGTCTCTCCCGTGCCCCCGGCATCAAACGTGAGAGCGACCTGTTTCTTCCCAGGTGCGATCCGGCCAACCTCGCGCCAGAAAGGCGGTGGAGCACCGTTGAGCCCGGCTGTGGGGTACCAGGTAGGCATCGGTGTGGGAGTGACCCTGACCCAGGTAGGCGAAGGTGTAGATGAAGGCATGGGTGTGGCTGGCTCGTGAGTAGTGGTGGGGATAGGCAGGACCTCCGGGGTGGGTACAGGTGTGGCCTGAGGCACACTGGCGGTGTTGCACCCGGAAAGTATAAGCATACCAGCCATGTACACAGTGACAATTACCATGCTGACTTGGCTGTGTTTCGCTGCCTGGGGTTTTCCGACGCTCGTACCTACGCTTTGCATGACGTTAATGATACCATAAGCACTCCTCCGGCAAACAAAAAGCTCTCTCTAAAAGAGAAGAGCCGAACAAGAATGAGCTTGTATAATAAGATAACAGAGGTGTGATCGAGTTAACAGAGTGGCTAGGTAATTACTATTCACTGAGGGCGAATCATAAAACCCGACCCTACAAGTAGTTAGGAATGGAGCAGGAACTTCTCAGCCTTCTAAATCCGCGCAAGGGGCATTTCCGTCTGGAGTCGGGCTATCACGGCGGGATGTGGCTCGACCTCGATCCTCTTTTCATCGTGCTTCGGCGTATCCAGCCCTTTGTTGAGATGCTTGCGGAGCGTCTCCACCGGCATAATATCGAGGTGGTATGTGGTCCGCTGGTCGGCGGGGCGTTTCTCGCTCAGGCGATTGCCTCTCTACTTGATGTTGAATTCTACTATGCGGGGAGGTTCGTACCTGCGGTGCGCGATGCTGGCACCCTCTATCCAGTGGAGTATCGTCTTCCAGGGGGTGTAGGCCGCAGGGTGCGCGACAAAACTATAGCTGTAGTTGACGACGTGATAAGCGCAGGATCGGCGGCACGCGGTACACTCGCCGCCCTTTATTCGCACGGCGCGAAACCGGTAGTCCTGGGCGCGCTGCTGGTGCTAGGCAATCAGGCGGAGCAATACTGCTTGGAGCACGGTATCGCATTGGAGCAGATCGCTCAACTTCCGTATGATGTGTGGCTGCCTGCGGAATGTCCACTATGCGCTTCCGGGGGGATACTCGAAGATATGGGAGCGCCATGAGTGTATTAGCAGGAACATTATGCGCTAAGCTGGTCTCGCTGGTCAGTATTGGTAAAGAGGCTGATTGAAAACAGGCAGAAGGACCGTAGGGGCGGACCCACGTGTCCGCCCCTACGGTTTTGAAGTGTGCTCTAAATTAGTCTGCCAGTTAGTCATAGTTAGAGGTTTCCGTTGAAAGCTCTTGCAAAAGGGAGACAGCTATGAAATCCTCTCCTGCTCGGTGGTGGGTAATCGCGTTGCTCTTGCTTTTACTTTTGGCCGTTGTGGCGGTGAGTTACATACTATCCGGCCCGGTGACAGGCCCTACGACAAGCGAGGTCTCTGCTTCCACACCAACCAGTCAGGTTCCTACGCCCGTACCAGGCCCACGCACCGTATTCGTCCACCTGTTTGAGTGGAAGTGGCCCGACATCGCCCAGGAGTGTGAGAGCTTCCTCGGTCCGAAAGGTTACTCGGCGGTCCAGGTCTCCCCGCCCCAGGAGCACATCGTTGCTCCCAACAACCCGTGGTGGGAGCGCTACCAGCCGGTCAGCTACCGATTGGAAAGCCGCAGTGGGGGCCGCGCCGAGTTCGCCGATATGGTCAGCCGTTGCAAGGCTGTGAGCGTGGATGTCTACGCAGACGCGGTGATAAACCATATGTCGGGCATGGAGAGCGGCACCGGCATCGCGGGCACGTCCTTCACTCACTACAGTTATCCCGCCCTTTACGAATACATCGATTTCCATCATTGTGGCCTAAGCGGTAAGAGCGACGACATCTTCAGCTACCGCAACCGCCTCGAGGTCCAGACCTGTGAATTAGTGAACCTGGCCGACCTTGATACAGGGTCGAGCAAGGTACAGGGCCGCATCGCCGCTTATTTGAACGACATGATGGGCCTGGGTGTGGCAGGGTTTCGCATCGACGCAAGCAAGCACATAGACACCAACGAATTGAAGGAGATCCTGGGCAGGCTCAACAACACAACCAGCGGCACCAAGCCGTACATCTACCAGGAAGTGATCGAAGGGGCAGGCGAACCGATCACGCCGAGCGAGTACTTTCAGAATGGCGATGTAAGCGAGTTCAAGTACAGCACGCGCCTCGGCCCCAACTTCCGTAATGGTAAGTTGTCCAATCTGGAACAGTTCGCAATGACTGGGGGCTTCATAGCGAGTGACGTGGCGATTGTCTTCACCGACAACCACGACAACCAGCGCGGGCATGGCGCGGGCGGCGATGTAGTAACATTCAAAGACGGTCCGCTCTACACGCTCGCGAACGTCTATATGCTGGCCTGGCCTTACGGCTACCCACAAGTGATGTCAAGCTACAACTTCACCAACCCCGACCAGGGGCCACCGGCCAATCCTGACGGGAGCACCATGGCTGTTTACTCGAACGGCGCTCCGGCCTGCTCCGACGAGGGGTGGGTCTGCGAGCACCGCCGGCCGGAAATTAGCGGCATGGTCGGCTTTCGTAACTACACAGCACCCCACTTTGCAGTCAGCGACTGGTGGAGCAACGACAACAACGCTATCGCTTTTGGGCGAGGAGACCTGGGCTTCGTGATCATCAACCGCGAGGACTCTGTTCTGAACAACACTTTCCAGACGAGCATGCCCGCCGGTACTTACTGCGATGTAACAAAAGGCGAGTTGGCGGCGAATGGTCGGGGCTGCACAGGGTCAATCGTAACAGTTAATGAGGCAGGTCAGCTAACGGTCACGGTGCCTGCGATGAGTGGTTTAGCCATACATGGGGGCTTACGCCTGGATGTCCCTTAAGTACCCTATGTAAGTCCATATCACCTTCGCCTATTGCCCCATTTCTGAGATATGGCGATGCTCAACTGAGCAAACTACCCTTGAGCTTTTCCAAGAAGACGTTGGCGACCTCCGCAAGACGTTGAGCGCGCTCATTCAGCCATTGATCATAGTTGACTACGCTAGTCGTTGCCAGATTAGGTTCTATGAACTGCTGCGCCAATTTATCATCCGCAATCTTGTAGCGAACGAGATAATCCATCGGGTCCTTAGCACTGATGCGTATGTTGATGGTTGGGCCAATGACTGCGATATTAGCCAGAGCATCGATCTTGTCATTAACAACCTTGTGTTCTTCTAGGAACTTTCGTGGAAAGATGTGATGCCACTGTGGACGGAAGCCTGTCAGCAAGTCATGGCCCTCGAAACCTAACCGATGGTCATGCTCATCCCAATCTCGAGCCCCGTG
>JBBRVL010000379.1:0-4035 GCA_038246925.1 Chloroflexia bacterium | reverse complement strand
GCCCTGTAAGACCCCACCCGCATGACGATCCTGCGGGCTATCTCGAAGGACATGGTGTATTACGGCTCGCGGCGGGCGGCGATGTGCGGCATCCCCCCCTCCTCCATATCGCGCCACTTGTGGGTGGGGTCTTCCTGGGCGCGGGCAACCGCCACGATGCGGCGCTGGACGTGCGCCATTGCGTTGCGATGCTCGTCCGAGGTGAGCGCGTCATAGATAACCACCATCTGCCCATAGCCGTACATGATCATCGAGGACATGTTCAGGAAGAGCGACGGCACGAGCAGCACCTTCTCTAACGGATAGCCCTCTGGGAACTCACGCGGCAAGGTGCGGTTCGCCAGGAAACGCTCTTGCACGGCGTTCAGCCTGTCGGGGCCAAGCGACATGGTGCGCTCCCGCACGCTCTCGTCCCAGCGCGACCGGAAGTTGTTCACCTGGTGGCGGTACACGTTCTGCCAGTACGTCCTGAGCAGGCGTAAGAGGCGAGTACGCATCTGGTCCGCTTCGCTGGAGAGGGACTGCAACGCCTGCTTCCACCCCTGGTCGTGGATGCGATGCTCCCCGCCGTATAGCTTCTGTAGCGCGGCCAGCAAGCGCAATGGGTGAGAGGAAATGGTGGCTATATCCCCAGGCGACATCACTCTGCCTGTGGCATAGAAGACAAAGTCCTCCGGGGCCATAGTCTCCAGGTAGCGGAAGAAGCCCTCCACGTCGGTGTGGTCGGGGTAGTCCACCGCAAGCTCTACCAGGCGGTTCTCGAAGAGCGCGTGGAAGTAGTCGGCCTCCTCGCGCATCTGGGGTGAGAGGTCGCGCTTGACCTCCCCCGCCCAGCCTTCGTGACGCTCACCAGGATGGCTCATAGTGCCGAGGGAGATAAAGAGGTCGTATATAGGTGAGACCAGGAAACTGACTGCGGGGGCAGAAGATGGCGCATCAGGCGCGACAAGCACGGGCATAAGGGTATCCTCCTTTGCGGTAGCGAGGGTTCAAGGATTAAGACCAGAGGTTATGTAAAACGGTGGCAGGTGAAGCAACGACGCAATACCTAATTAGCCAACCAAACAACATCTTACCCGAAAAAGATGTGCTTGTCAATAGGAAATTTCTGGTGATTACCCACATCTTTGAGGACGGGGCACGCTCCGCCACTGTATGGTACAAAGAGGATACCAACCACTCAAAATACCAACAGGAGGCGGAGCAATGTTCAGTATACCCATTCAGGAAGTGTTAGCCAAGTTACCCATAGCACAATTAGGAGAGAGTTTGAGAGAGTTCGTACAACCTTTCGTAGAAGGTATGCCTGACCGGCGATTACAGCGTGTGGTGCCCCAGGCAGTCCAGGGCATCCTCGGTAGCCAGACACCAGTTGTGACGGGCATGGCTCAAAGTACCTCCCGCCTGGAAGCGGACGTGTGGCCGACAGCCAAGCGCATCTACCGCTTCTTGCACAACCCTCGATTGTCAGCAGACACCCTCTTCGAGGGTCTGTATCGAGTAGCCCAGCACACGGTGGCAGAGGAGCAGCCTCCCTATCTGGTGGTTGCGGTAGACCCTGTGAACTTTGAAAAGCCATACACCCGCAAACTGGAGGGGGTGAGCACGGTCCGCAAGAGCACTCCACCTGACAGGCGTGGCAAAGCGAGGCTGGCGAGAGGCTATCCAGCCATTACGGCCACCATTGTTAACACACGAGTACCCGCTACCACCTACGCCAACTGGTTCTCGTACACCCTGGACTTTCTCAGCCAGAACCACGAGATCAAGTGCGCCCTTCAACAGAGCCGTAAGCTCTTTGTGGGGCAGCAGTTGCGCTTTGTGGGTGACGCAGGGTTGGACGACCAGAAGATATTCGGCTGGGTGGAGGAGTGCCAGGGGCAGGGGCAGGGGCAGGGGCAGGGGCAGGGGCAGGGGCAGGGCAAGGTAGAGTTCGTGATAAGAGCAAGCCACCTGGAACGAATAGTGGAGATTTACAACCCTTTACCGCACCGTCGCGAGTGGGAACGAGAACAGCTACAGGAGTTGGTAGATACAGTACCATTCGAGGCGGAGTGGGTAGTGGAGTTCAAACATGCCGGTTACACCAGACAAGCTGTCATACAGATAGGTTGGTTGAGTGTGCGATTGCCCGAAAGCAGCCAAGAGTTGTGGGTGTTAGTGGCCTATGAAGGGGCTACTGAGGAGGCGAAGGAACGGACACTCGTATTGCTGACCAATGTGCCCATAGAGGGGGTGGAGGACGCACAATCAGTCTACTCGGACTGGCGCTTACGCAGCCGGATTGAGCATGGTTATCGCTTCGACCAAGAACAAGGTTTGGACGTGGAAGATATGCGGGTACAAACTGTGGAGCGCATGCGCCGTTTGTTCGCACTGGTGTTGGTGGCCGCGCAGTTCGTCTTCCACCTGATGGAAAACTGGCCCCCTGTGGCGGTGCAGTGGCTTCGTGCGGTTGGAGGTACGCTGGGTCTGAGCATTGACCGAGACGGTCCATACTTGTTGTTGCGAGGGTTGAGCGCCGTATGGCAAACCTTAGCTACCCTCACGCACCTGGCTTTGCACCCTTTCCCTCATCATGCCTTCCTTTCACCGGAGGGCCAAAGATGTGGGTAATCACCAGGAAATTTGGGAGAAAAAAGGAAGAAAAAGCAGGGACGGTCAGCAACCGTCCTTGCTTTTTCTTCCTTTTTTCTATTTATTGAGCGAGGGCTATGGCACCATCTCGGTATACACTATCGTGCGCTTATCGTAGTTCTGGCTTGCCTTGTTGAACGTGCCGGCGCAGGTGATGAGGTTGAGGCGGGTGGAGGATGTCGCGCCGTATATCTCTGTCAGGGGGCACTTGTTGTACTGGCATGAGGTGTTGGCGGTCACGACGAAGGCGCGGTCGCGGCCCTTGTCGTCGCGCACGTAGGCACGGTCGCCCGGCTTCAACTTGTCAAGGTAGAAGAAGACTGCTTGCTTCACCCCGTACCAATCGAGGTGGCCGTCCATGACCGCGTTGCCGGGATTGCCTGGGATAGTGCCGGGCTTGAACCAGGCCACGTTGTACGGGTCCTTCGGTATGTCCATGTTGTTGTCTTTGTCCACACCCACGTACTCTATCTTGGTCTGAACACCGAGCGCAGGTATTGTGAGGCGCATGGGCATCCCAGGCGCGGCTTTCGGCATCTTATCAGGTCCTGCTGCCCCGTTCAGGCCGTAGCGCCACGTGAAGTAGTGCTGGCCGATATTGCCCATCTGCACTTGCCAGCCCTTAGCCTGCTCAGGCGCATACGTCAGCACGCGACGCTCGAACGCCTGGATCAGCACTAATTGGCTCTTGCCCGCTATCTTCACAGTCGCCCAGTAGGCGTCGGAGATGGGGAGGCCCATCGCGAATACCCAGGGATCGAGGAAGGCTTTGGTGGCTGTGGTCGTGCCCGTCCGCACCATGCCGGAGCTATTGAGGAAGTCCCAGAAGACCTTAGGGATGTTGTGCCCCGTGACCTTCTCAAAGTAGGCGATCTTCGATTCGGGCAGCTTGGCCTTTGCGGGGTCGTCCTTGACCGTGCCTGCGCGGTCTATAACACCTATCGCATAGCCATCCTTAGTCTTATCGGGCTGGGGGTGCAGGCCGAGCGATGTGTTAGCGACCCCTACGAACGAGGCGTAGGTGGGCGCATTCGCGTCGTCCTGGTCCGAGGCCATGTCTATTTGGGCGGACTTGCGCGGCTCGAACTTGGTGTTGCCTAGCTGCATCTGCCCCGATATAAGCTCTACAGTCAGTAGGCCGTTCGTGACGAACCACTTGTCCTCAGGCGCGAGCTTAGTATTGTTGACCTCCATGCGCGACTTGTCGAAGTACTGCACGAGGCGCTTGCCCGTACCGTCGGGCGCATCGGTGTACACTTCGAGGCCGGATGCGAGGGGCGCGGGACCCCAGGTCCATGAGCGAGCGATCAGCTTGGAGGCTACAGGCGAGTCGTTGCGTGTCCAGACGTTCTCGAACGCCGAGTCCGCGAAGGGCATCGAGGCGGGGAGCGCCGATGC
>JBBRVL010000378.1:0-4038 GCA_038246925.1 Chloroflexia bacterium | reverse complement strand
CTTCCGCTTCCCAAATTTGTTCCTTACGGAAGCGTATCACTATGACATGGTGCGCTTACCGTGATATAATGCTGGGGACCGCTGACGCATCTCCTAGCACCAGGTATTTAGTCCGCCGCTTACCTGAGGATAATCCTGCATGACCTTGCCCAATGATGTATTGACTACCTGGCTACCTGTAGCCGTGATGGTGCTGCTTGGTATATTGGGCTTGTTGAGAGGAGCAGGGCGCGAGCTTGTTGTTGCTGCCGCGATTACGCTTGGTGCGCTAATCGTCCAGCAGTGGGGCGCGCTGTGGGCCTCAGACTTGAACAGCATTTCTTCCGGTATCTCAGTTGGCTGGGCGCACTTCATGCTCGGCCTGTTGATCTTATCAGCTGTAACGCTGTTTGTGGGTTATCTCCTCGGTAATAGACTGGTAGACGCGCCCACGTCCGCAAGTACGCGATTGATGGGTGGGCTGCTTGGACTGCTAAACGGCGCGGCCCTTGCGGGCTGGGTATTACGCTATGCATACGTGGGGCTCGACGCCAGACAGCTCACTGCCAGCAGCATTTCTGATGGCTTTATGATCTGGGCTGGTTGGTTCCCGGTAGTGCTGGCTGTCCTCGGTACGCTCTATGCCCTGCTCTCTCCTTTGCGTCGTGCGCGGGCCGCCGTAGAACGTCCTTCCGCCGGAAGCGACTGGGCACCTACCCCGACACCCGCATCCAGCAACACAACTGCCGTGCCTGTGCGAACAGACCCTGCAACAATTGCCCTTCCCGTATCTGACCTGAGTGCATACAAGGCTTCCGACTCATCTATAACCGAACCTGTTCCCATCTGGGACAGACCACGAGCTGCTCTGCCCGAGGAGCGCGTCACCAAGCCTGTATCGATGTTGAGCGATTCCGAAACGCCCCAGGAAGCCTCATGGCTTGGTGGACAAGAACCTCTCTCCGGCGCAATCTCCGCTCCGAGCACGACAGCTTTGCCCGTCGATGAGACCAGTAAGGGTCATACCAGCACTTCCGAGAATGCGTCAGGCATCTGCGGCAATTGTGGCGCGGCCATGCTTCCAGGGGCGACATTCTGTACCAACTGCGGCACTCGGGCCGGATAAAGGCTTTTCTTTGGCACAGCTATGAGTCTGGCTCTGGGACTTAGCCGGAGGGGATGATGCAGAATAATCGTTGGCTCCAGGCGCTGATTGTGCTGCTTGTGATCATTGCCTCTGCCTGGTTGGCAGGCCAGGTCTGGATTTTCATTATCCAGTTCTCTAACGTTATTCTGCTCTTTTTCCTCTCATGGCTCCTGGCTTTCGTCTTGAGGCCCCTAGCGCGCTGGCTTACGGCGCGCGGCTTGCCTTTTACTCTCTCAGTTGTGGTGGTCTATCTCGGCCTTGCAGTTGCCTTTACATTGGGCGGTTTCCTGCTTGTACTCCTGATCTCACAGCAAATCTCTGACCTGATTGCAAATTTTGACAGCAATGTCCGGCAGATCGCCGAGCTTGTCGACGCAGGACAGAAAATCTTGATCTCGTGGGGTGTAAAAGAGGTTGACCTGAACCAGTTTTACAGCGATTTAGCAGGGCAGGTTCAGGGCGCCGCCCTTAGCGTGCTGCAGAATACAGTCTCCATTCTCCAGAGCGTGGCTACCCTGGCTCTTCAGCTTATTCTGGTATTTTTGCTCTCGTTCTATTTTATGAAGGACGGTGAGCGGATCTTTGGAAGCCTCCTGAACTTGATGCCGCCCCGATGGCGTGACGAAGTAAGGCTGGTGGCGCTCAGCGTCGAGAAGAGCTTTGGTGGTTTTATACGCGGACAGCTCGTTTTTGCGCTCGTTTACGCGATTCTGACTGCTATTGTCATGCTTTTGCCTCCCTTTCAGCTCAACTATATCCTGATTGCCTCGATAGTAGCCGGATTCTGCATGATCATCCCTCTCATAGGCAACTTTCTGGCCTTCATACCACCGATGCTGGTGATACTTGTGACGCCGGATAAAGCCCCGCTCTGGGCATGGTTTCTCCTCGCGCTATTTATTATGCAGTCGATCATGATGAATTTTCTCGGACCACGTATAATGTCAAACGCCATAGGTATTCATCCCCTTTATGTGATGGCAGCGATATTGGTCGGA
Source organism: Chloroflexia bacterium (assembly GCA_038246925.1). Lineage (GTDB taxonomy): Bacteria > Chloroflexota > Chloroflexia > QHBQ01 > JADMIH01 > JADMIH01. The sequence goes on along the minus strand of JBBRVL010000378.1, from coordinate 1,914 downwards.
GGTCAGGTTGCCGGTTTCTGGGGAGCACTCTTCGGAATCCCGATAGCAGGGCGCTAAACCTCGTCGGGAGGCCGCTGATGCGTCGTATACGCTACCAGATGCCTATCTACCAGGAGATTGCATCGCCAGGGCAGACCGCATCGTTCGTAACCGGCCCGCTTGCTGCACAGATGGCTGAAGGAAATGCCTCCTTTCCCGTCGTAGCTTCCAACCCTGATAGACCGACGCAGCCTCACGCCGTTGTAGCCATGCAGCTTGACGATGAAGACGATATGGCCGTCCCGAGACCACCTACTCTGAGCGCGCGTGCCGTGAAAACGGTGATATTTATCGGATCCAGGGCAATATCCTGGGTCTGGAGGCGCACTCACGCCAGGGCCGAGAGGCAGTAGGAATGGTCTTCGCGCCCTTCACCTCACAAAGCAGTTACCTGGCCATCTATAAAACTTGCAGCAGGCCTGAAAAGGGGCGGGGGACACCCACGGGTTGAGCCTTCCAGACCTTAATCGTGCAGACGACTCGAAATTTGTCCCTATGCGTCCTGATGCACACCTGCCCGTTTCCGTCCACCTGCTAGTCCTCGCCGGATTCACGCTGCTCACGTTTGTCCTGACCTTACCGCTTGGGCTGCGTCTCTTCACGCATGTGGTTGGTGGTGGAGATGCCTGGCAGCATATCTGGAACCTTTGGTGGGTGAAAGAGGCCCTCCTCAATCTACATACCAACCCATATCACACCGACCTCCTCTACTACCCCCAGGGCGTCGACCTCTACTTTCATACCCTTGTACTCAGTGCGGGACTCATTGGGATCCCCCTTCAATTGGCCGGTTTCAACCTGATAGCTACCTACAACCTTGTGCTACTGTCCACCTTCGTCCTGGCAGGGTACGGTATGTTTCTCCTCTGTTATTACCTGACGAGGCATAAATGGGCATCCTTTGTCGGCGGCTTCGTCTTTTCCTTCGCACCGTATCACTTCGCGCATCTGTACGGACATATGAATCTGGTATCGGTTCAGTGGATCCCCTTCTATGTCATCGCTCTGCTAAAGGCAGTTGACCTGCCGGGTGAGATACATCAAGCTGCTCACGAAGGACCCACGGGGAACCGACCGGCGCGCAATCGTATCAATATCGCAGCATTTTCGTGGACAGCAGGCGCCGGGGCGCTCCTCGCTCTCAACGCCTATACCGATTGGGTTTATGCTATTTTCCTTACCTTGCTCACCGGACTGCTTCTCGCCTGGAAGGTGCTGTTGCCAACCGAGCGACACGATCTTCACGAAAGAGGAATCGGCTGGGGTGAGGGTATTGGCAGGCTCGTTGCAGGCGCCGGTCTATTCCTGTTGCTCTCGGCTCCGATATTCTTCCCGACGCTTGCCGAAGCAGGCAAAGGATATGCCCAGCAGCCCCCACTGGAAACGCTCGTATATTCTTCGGACGCCGTGTTAGCTCTTACCCCTTCCGAGCTGCATCCTATCTGGGGCGCACGAGTGCGTGGCTTTGTCAACAGCACAGGACCGTATTTGCCGATGAAGAACCCCTCGGAGCGTGTGGTCTTTCTTGGGTTCTCTGTCCTTTTGCTCGCGGGTTGGGCGGCATGGAGGCTAAGGTCCGACCGTAATGTGCGGTTCTGGCTTTTCGTTGCCTCAGTTACCTGGCTGCTTAGCCTGGGGCCGGTCTTGCAGTTGCTCGGCAAGAGCAAGTTCACGGTCTTTGAAGTTACCGTTCCTCTTCCTTATCTGCTGCTCTATAAGCTGCCGCTTTTCAGCATCATGCGCACTCCTGCTAGACTGACTGTACTGACGATGCTCGCGCTCGGAGTAGTCGTAGCGTTTTCTCTGGGAGCGCTCCTGAGATGGACTCGCTTTCCTGAGTCGCCTGCTCTCGACCGAAGGAACTGGCGCTACCTT
>JBBRVL010000377.1:0-4069 GCA_038246925.1 Chloroflexia bacterium | reverse complement strand
TATAATCAGATTGGGTAGGGACATCGTGAGCCTCCTTGTTTCGGATAGTGCTTTGGTAGGCTTCTATCTTACAACAAAGGGCTTGCGGGTCCCTTTACCCGTGTTCACCTCCTTTCATTTTGTACAAAGTCGAGCTAAGTGACTGTCTGAAAACTGCTAAACATGAGCCAAGTTTCTAACCATAAGGCGGATCATCGCCACATACACAAAGGCTTCGCTCGTCTGTGGCAAGCGCTCATAGTCCTTGCTCAGGCGGCGCTGACGGTTCAGCCAGGCGAAGGTGCGCTCCACTACCCAGCGTCGAGGCAAGACCACAAAGCCTCTTTGATCCCCCGCCTTCTCCACTATCTGCAATTCCCAACCCAACAAGCGCTTCACCCACTCGACCAACTCTCCTCGGTAGCCACCATCAGCCCATATCAACTCCAACCGACACCAGCGCCACCAGTGCGGATAGCGGGGCTTCTTGATACGCTCAAACAAAGCTTTGAGCAGTATCTTAGCACCATCTCTGTCTTGTACGCTACCTGCAGTCACTACCACCAGCATCACCAGCCCCAACGTATCCACAATCAGGTATCGCTTGCGCCCGGTCACTTTTTTGCCTGCATCATAGCCGCGCTCTTGTCCACCTTCTACTGTCTTCACGCTCTGGCTGTCCAGTATTGCGGCACTTGGATGCTTGTTGCGTCCTCGCTTCTCTCGCAACTCCAGCCGCAAAGCCGTGTTGAGCCGCTCCCAAGTGCCGTCTATGCGCCACAGCCGAAAGTAGTGGTAGATGCTCTTCCAGGGCGGGAAGTCATGCGGCAACACCCGCAAGCGGGTACCCGGCCACTGGCAGCCGTTCTTCACCACGTAGAAGATGGCGTTGAGTATTTCGCGCCAACAATGAAGGCGTGGGCGTCCTCCCTTTGGACAACCTGCCGTGCTCACTTTGATAACATATGGCGAAATAACTCTCCATTCGTTATCATTGAGGTCAGTCGGGTAGACTTCTCGGGTTTGATTCGTACTCATTCCCTGAGTCTGCCCGACTGTCCTCTTTTTGCCTAGTTTTCAGACAGTCACTAAGGTTGCTGCATCGACAAAGCCAGCATCTTGGACAGCTGAGCACGGGTGGCGTTGTTGCCTGGGCGGAAGGTGCCGTCGGTGTAGCCCGACACGATGCCGTGGGCTACCGCTGCCTCTACAAAAGTGTAGAAAGTGGAGCCTCTGGCAACGTCGGAGAAGGTCGGGACGGCCGGGTCTAGAGGTTGCCAGCCTTTCCCGAGCACAACTATCTTCGCTATCTGCCCGCGGGTTATGTCGTTTCCAGGGCGGAAGTAGGCGCCTGGGCATGGTTCTCCCGGGCGACCACACTCATACCCTCCTATAATCCCTCGGGAATAAGCGGTCTCAATATAGGCGTAGAATGTATTGGTCTCGGCTACATCCACGAAGTGCGGACCTCCCGTCGTCTCCAGCGGCCAGCCCATGCCGAGCACTATCATCTTGGCAAACTGCCCGCGGGTGGCATTGTTTCCCGGACGAAAGGTCCTGTCTGAGTAACCCGATATAATCCCTCTTGAGGCGAGGTACTCCACGTTGGTATAAAACCACTCATTGATCGGCACGTCGCTGAAGCGCTGTGCCCCCCACTGCAGGTATACAGGGTCGAGACCCACACTTACCTGGAGTGTACTCCCGGGTCCGGCGCGCACGACCAGATCCTCCCCGTACAAACTGACGGCCTTTACAACCGTTGAGTCGAGGGAAACTTGCATCGTAAGATCGGTCTCAGTTGAGCTGTTATTCCAGACGACCAACACATCGCGCCCTGCGGTAGGAGATGCAAACCGGTAACCTTCCAACGATCCGCTGACCCCATCTTGAGGGCCAAGACGGCGCAAATATCTACCTGAGCCGACTTCCCTGGCAAGTACTTGCATTGCGGTGTGCGACGGCTTGCGGCTGTTATCTAACCGTATGAGACCCGCTCTGGCAAATACGTCCTGGTTGGGGTTCGGAGACGTGTAGTCCTTGTCGGCGAACCAGGCCTGAGCATGGAGCCCTGCCGAGGCGCCATGAGCTGTCATCTGCACGAGGTAGCGGGCCTGTATCGCTTCGCTGCTGCCGAAGTCGGGGGAGCTGGTCAGCCCGGTCTCGGTGCTTATCAGAGGTAGATTGACGTTGCGCTGGGCCATGACCGTGCGCACAGCAGCGGTCTTGAGGCCAATATTGGTCCAGCCGTGAGCGTTATTCTTGTAGTAATGGAACGCTACTGCGTCGAGATATTGCCCGCCGCCGTTGTCCAGCACAGCCCCCAGGAAAGCTGGATTGAAAGGACCTCCCTGGCTGAACCAGTTGTCATACGCGATGCCGCCGCTCATTATCACCGAGTCGGGGTCAACCCCCTTTATAGCAGGGTAGACGGATTGCAGCATCCGTGCATAGTTTTCTGGGTGGCATCCCCATGCCAGGGTGTTGGCGGGGCAGCCTGCTTGAGGAAGAGCGCCGCCCGCGGCATCAGGCTCGTTCCACAACTCCCAGTAATGTAAGTTATAAGGTAAGTAAATAGGTGATCTGCTATACCGGTTGGCAACCGCGGCCGTGAACTCGGCAGCGTCTGCATACGCGGTGTCGAACATGGGGCCATTATCTCGCACGCAGGCCCAGGAGGGGCAGTCCAGCAGGAGCGCCACCGGGGCCAGGTTGTTGGCAGCCAGTCTGCTGAACAGGTCATCGTAATACCACCAGGTATAGCTCGATGGATCGGTATCGAGCGGCTCAATAAGCCGCCAGGACATTTGTACCCGCACAAGCTTGGCCCCTGAAGCAGCCATTGCCTGCATGGAAGCCGTATCATCGCTGTTTAGCATGTCTACACCGAGGCGCGGCATGTTGTCGACACCACTTACACCGTCAGCACCGATGGTGCCACCAGACGGTTGGTAGGAAGATCCCGTCCCGCCCGGCTTACCGGCGAAAACTGAGGTTGTGACGCTCATGCAGAGCAACAGGGTGAATACCCATGCAACGAACCTGGTAACCGGGGGCCTCATTGAACTAGACTGCATCTAAAAATTCCTTTCATGAGTGAAACGACTAACACCTTGAACCCAGAGACACCAATGCCCTAGTGAACAATCGGTACACGATAGACACTTCCAGCGCTGAATAGCACTACTGTGCCGCGACATAATGACATTACTATACCAGATAAGATGCTTCTTCCGATATAGTACAAATATCGTAATCTTATCTACTGATTGTCCTTAGAAACTACTGCTTCTGCTTTTTGTCTTCCGCCCGTCTCCTCATGTCATGAAACAAGCGGAGAAGCCTACTCGCGGCCCTGCGCTCCAACATGCGCCTGTATGCAAGCCTCAGAAGTCCGCCCTCAATCATGTTTTGCTCCGTACGTAGTAACACTTCGAGCTTCTCTATATGGCGGTTCTTCACCGCGATGACCCCGGTCAACCGTTCGACTTCCTTGCGTAAAGAAATGACGCCGGCCCGTAGCGACTCCCTATCGATATTGGAAGCCGCCAGCTCCCGTTCGACCGCGGCGATCCGGCGGCTCGTGAGAGCCTGCTCGGCTCTCAGCAGGAGCAAGCTATAGGTCGGGTCTTCGATCCGAGCAACCTCCCCCTCGCCTAATCCCGCTGCACGCAACGCAAACTCGTTCGGTTCAGAGCCTGTAGTGTCCGCTTTGCGCCCGATAATAGTCACATATTCAGCGCTACCAGGGGAAGCCTCCGATAGTAGCTTGTATAAACGGTGGATCACGTCCGCACTATAGTGGTAAGCGCGTGTGTCCAGCGTCGGAGACTTCCCGGCTCCAGGACCGTGCGAGGCATCCTTATCAGGGTCCGCAAAAAGCAGTACGTCCAGGTCTCGTGAGAGGTAGTATATGAAGCTGAAAATATCGAGCGATACATAGCGACTGTCTAAACTCTCCGGCACAAAGTTGTCAAGTATGGCCTCTATTACCTGCTCGCTGCCTGCGTCCTCTAGCCTGGAAGCTGCGGTCCGGGGCAACCCCTGCAACTCCTGGTGGTCAAGGCTGCGCACCTTTGGGTATACCTCT
>JBBRVL010000376.1:0-4094 GCA_038246925.1 Chloroflexia bacterium | reverse complement strand
CGTAGTCTTCGTTCAGAATGACAAACCCCTCTATTCACCACTCACCACTCACCACTAGCTCCTATCGTCCGCCGATTGCAGGGCCTTTAGTTGTAGGCTCTGGCCTGTATAGGTATGGTGGCTCTTTATTAGCTCAACCAGTTGAGGTGAAGCTCCATATTCGGCGGCGATTTGCGCGCCTAGTTCCGCGTGATGCTCGCTCAAATAGAATGGATAGCGCCAGTAGGCGAAACTCCACACAGGCATCTTGATATTTGCGGGGCGCGACAGGCGCTTGAGGAGCAGTCTACCGAGCGAAGTGGCGCTCAGCAGAACAACAATTACTCTGTGGGCTATAGTAACATAGCGCCCGCTTGCAGGGTCAAACTTGCCCGAGTCGTGCAGAAGCGCGGCCTGCCATACCGTGGGGTCGTCACAGCCGGTTTGCCTCACGCGCCTGTATACATTGAGAGAGTGCAGCCTGTACTGGCGAGGCATCGATGAGAATATCTTGTAAAGCTCCGGCCCCAGCACCCGGCGCGCCTCGACCATATCCTCTTTGGCAATAGGGGGTCCCCATGCCGCGAAGAACTGCCGCGACCTGTAGAAGCCCCTCTTGAGCATTCTCTTCGCCTAAACGCCTGTACCAAAGAACAACCTGGACAGCAAAGTATAGATTGGGCCTATGGCTACGTTAAGTGGGTTGAGTGGAATTCGGAGTATGTTTCCTATGTAAGGAACAACAAACACGAACCCGAGCAAGATAGGTAGGCTGTATCTGTAGATAGGCGAGAGGACCATCGACCAGTAGTTAGGTAATATGCCTACTAGTATATTAAAGCCATCAAGCGGCGGTATAGGGATAAGGTTGAATGCGAACAGCAGGAGATTAATTGTGATCATGTACTCGATCACCCCGCGGACATCAGTCGGGAGCACCCCATCCGTGAAGCGCCAGAGTGGAGCCAGCACCCCTGCCAGCGCGAGGTTTGATAGCGGACCCGCTATCGCGACTATCGCCATGCCTCTGCGCCCGAATTTGAGAGCGTTCGGGTTGACGGGTACAGGTCGCCCCCATGCCAGAAAGCCTACACCGAGCGCAAGCAGCACACCCATGAAGAAGCCGACGGGGTCGAAGTGCGCAGCCGGGTTGAGCGTGATACGTCCCTCCCTGCGCGCTGTATCGTCACCGAGCAGGTAGGCTGAGTAAGCGTGCATGAACTCATGGATCGTCGTACCGATGATCAGCCCGAACATAAGCCCAAAAAACCTGACTGGGTCGAAATCGATGTTGAACATTATTTATCCTAACTGGGTTGGTTCGTGTTGGTTACTACGTTTGGATCGAGGCCTGGGTCCAGGTGGCCTTCTGATTTGCTGCCACCTTCGTATTTGATGTCGGCGTTACCGAGGGACATTAGCGTCTGCTGCAACGTCTGCGCGTGAGCTTTGTCGGGGTGCATGAGCACTATAGTATCGAGATTTTCCAACATCTTGGGTGTGATCTCGGTCTGCGCCAGTGACTGTCCCGCCGCTACTTCCCCGGTAATGGCATCAAGCACCTGGTCGCCGCCCTTTAGCCGGTAATATACCGAAACGTCCTGTAGCGGATAGCCGGTTCCTCGCAGACTGTCGAGCACGCCCTTCGCATCGAGCTTGGAGTCATATATTGCCATCAAAGTAGGCCGGCCGACAATCACGCCGTCCGGCGCTTTCCTTACTTCATCCATTTCAGAACCTCCTGAGCTACCGGCTATCAGCCAGAAACGTGAAACGTGAAACGTGATTAACGACTATCGACCACCGATTCATAATTCCTCCAATGCTGCCGCCACCGCGCCCAGCGCACCGCTGATATCACCCAGGGCGGCGGGCACTATCTCGTATGTTCCCCTGTAGGCTGGCATCACTCCCGCCTCTACAGCCGTACGAACTGTATCAAACAAGAGGTCTCCGGCGTTCGTGACTCCACCGCCCAGCACTATTATTTCGGGGTTGAAAACGTGTATAGCTGTCACCACACCTGCGGCGACAAGCAGACCTTCGCGCTCCATCAACTGGCACGCCACGCTATCACCCGCCTTTGCTGCCTCTACTACTATCTCGGCGGTCACTTTCGACGGGTCGCCGCCGACCATATCAACTATGCTCGTGTCGCGCCGGTCTTCCACCAGCCTGGCAGCTTCTTTCGCAAGCGCCGTGCCCGAAGCAAGCGCCTCGAAATGCCCATAGCCGCCGCAGCCGCACTCCGGCCCGTTAACATCCAGCACGATGTGCCCAAGCTCGGCGGCCATCCCTGAAGCTCCGAGCAGCAGCTTGCCGTTGGTGATCACTCCGCCACCTATGCCTGTGCTTATCGTGAAATATACCAGGTGCTTGATCCCTTTGTGCGCCCCTGCCCCAAACTTGAATTCGGCGAGTGCGGCCCCATTCGCATCGTTTACCAACGCCACCGGCACACTCTCGGACAGTTCCAGTCGCTCTCGCACTATCTTACAGAGTGGGACTGTATCCCAGCCCGGCAGGTTGGGCGGATTATATACTTCCCCCTTCACAGGGTCGAGCGGTCCAGGCACCCCGACGCCGATGGCATCGACACCTTCCGATGGCGTTAGCTCCCGTATCATACCGATGATCCGTCCCAATACCGCCTGCAAACCCTCAGAAGCCCCTGTAGGCCTACGTACCTGCTCAAGCACCATCCCATGCTCGTCAGTGCGTATACCGAGTATCTTGGTTCCGCCTATGTCTATGCCAATGATGTTCATAATCAACTGACCACTGACCACTAATCTACAAACCGATATTTGATGAGCGTCCTGATAACTGTAATACCGTCCTTCCAGGAAATTTTCTTGCCTTCCCAGAACTCCCTGCCTGTATAAGAGATCGGCACCTCATAAATCCTGTGTCCCATCTTGAGTATCTTTGCCGTGATCTCCGGGTCGAAGCCCCACCTGTCCGACTTAAGCGTTAGCTTCTTGGCTATATCAGAGGTAAAGACCTTGTAGCATGTCTCCATATCGGTCAGAGTCGTATCGAAGAGCACATTCGTCATCAGCGTCAGCAGCTTGTTGCCGACCGTGTGCCAGAAATACATCGCCTTGTGTGGGCCTAAAAACCTCGACCCGTAGACCACCTTGCTCCTGCCCTTGATAATGGGTGCAAGCAAGGCCGGATAGTCTTCCGGGTCGTATTCCAGGTCGGCGTCTTGGATAATTACTACGTCACCCTGAACCTGGGCGATGCCGGACCGGCAAGCCGCGCCCTTCCCCTTGTTCACCTTGTGCTTGAAAAGCCTGATCGCTCCCTCGTCGGCGAGCTTTTCCAACTCGGCGACCGTGCCGTCCGTGGAGCAGTCGTCCACCACGATAATCTCTTTCTCCAGGGGCACAGCCTGCACCTGCTCCACGATCTCTCGTATTGTCCGCTCCTCATTGTAGACCGGGATAACCACCGAAATCTTCACGCTTCTTTTACTCCTTCTCACCAATTAGTACGGAACCGCCAAGACGCAGAGTTCGCTACGCTCATACGCCAAGAGACCGCCAAGATTTTTATTGTTTTGGATTATAAATTACGGATCCTTATCTAAATGTCCAGGGGTGCTTATCAAGTAGTTCTACGGTCAAGAGTGGAATGACCTGACTGAACAGGGTTGTAAATTCTCCAGGAAGATTTTCATCGACCTTAAAGTTCAACCTGCCGTTCCCGAATCGACTAATACAATCCGTTCACGCGCAAGCTCTGCCGCATAAGCAATAGCAGTATGAATGTCCTGGAGGCTTAATGTTGGATAACTTGCTATTATCTCTTCTGCGGTCAAATCCGCGGCGAGATTATCCAAGATAACAGATACCATTATTCTTGTTCCCTTGATGCATGCCTTTCCATGACAGATCAGAGGGTCTACCGCAATCCGGTCACGCCAATCCATACTTACTCCTCTTTGCCACAGGGCGGACACAGGGGTCCGCCCCTACAGCGTTGCCAATTGTACCACGAACAGTTTCGCGGGCACAACTGCGTGTTTACCCGCACCCTGAATAAGATCAAGGCATCGCATCTTTGACACCATACCCACGTCGTTCTATACTGATGCCTAACTCGTCAAT
>JBBRVL010000375.1:0-4108 GCA_038246925.1 Chloroflexia bacterium | reverse complement strand
GAAGATGCTCGGTGAGATCGGACAGGGCAACCGCAAGGACATCCGCAATGCTGTCGAAGCTGCCCGCAACGCTGAGGGTTGGGGGAGTGCCACGGGCCACCTGCGTGCCCAGATACTCTATTACATCGCCGAGAACCTGTCGGTACGTGCCGACGAGTTTGCCCAACAAATACGCCGCATGACAGGGGGCGGGCAATCTGATGCCGATAAGGAAGTGGCAGCATCTATCGAGCGACTATTCACATATGCTGCCTGGGCCGACAAGTACGATGGCTTGGTGCATAGGGTGCCATTCCGACTGGTTACACTGGCGATGCCTGAGCCTATTGGCGTGGTGGGTCTTGTCTGCCCCGATGAATACCCTTTGCTTGGGTTCGTCTCGCTCTTCGCGCCCGCGATTTGCGTGGGTAACACCGTTGTTGTTCTACCTTCTGAGAAGCACCCGCTGAGTGCAACCGACTTCTACCAGGTACTTGAAACCTCGGACCTCCCCGACGGAGTAGTAAACATCGTCACCGGACCTCAGGATGTCCTCGCCAAAGTGCTGGCCGAGCACGACGATGTAGACGCTGTCTGGTACTTCGGCACGGCAGAAGGCAGTAAGACAGTAGAGCACGCCTCGGCGGGCAACATGAAGCGCACCTGGGTGAACTACGGCCACAGGCGCGACTGGCTCGACAAAGTCCAGGGCGAAGGCCAGGAGTTCCTGCGCGAAGCCACCCACGTGAAGAACATCTGGACGCCTTATGGGGAGTGATGCGTGAAACGTGAAGGGGAGTTGCGGATGACGCGTAGAAGAACGCCACAAGAGAAGAAGCATAACGAGTACACGAAGGATTACTCCACTCCTTCGTCTCATGGTTTTCGTCAGTCTTTACCACGCGAGAAAGCTCGTGCGAACCGAGCATATCGACGCCAAGTGCACCAACGAGTGGATACGTTTGAAGCGTATCAAGGCGATACAGTCCCTGAGCGATTATCTTCAGCGCAGGTGCGGAGGAAAAGAGTCCAGAAAGACTATGGTGTGGCCCCCATGGGGGAGGTGATCGAGCGCCGTCTGGAAGGACGTATAGAACGTATAGCACAAACTACCTTCTTCAGGCATGAATATAATAGCGTGAGGGACCGAGAACGTTTTGCTGACTTCCTCGCAGCGCAAGTGCGCGGTAGAACTGAGACATCTCGTAATCTTGCTCTGTACCTCAACAAGCTGATGTATCCTCCTCCCCAATATGAGAATAAATATCTCCCACGTTTTTGGGAGAAGAACCAACAATGGTTTCGTTCCTTCTTCCAGGACGAACCCGAATGGGAAGTCCGCCTGCGCACATGGATAGCCTCATTTGAGCAGGAGTAACATCCTGCAAACAGACATCTAGCCTGCCAGTTCACTCTAAACTTTCACGGTCTAATGTGTACTTCACGCCCCTACGGGTATACTTAATATTATCCTGAGGTAGGAGGGCGCGTGTCCTCATTTCTTCGTGCCTGCTCCCTCGTCCACCCTCAGGAGGAAAGCGCAACATGCATCGTTTATGTAGCAAGCTGCTTGCAGCCGCCATGCTGGGAGGTCTTTTGCCGGGCATAACGGCTGCTCAGACTGGGCAGCCTAAAGCATCCGCCCCGTTTGTGTTGGCAGGTGGTGCAGGCAACCAGGGCGCGCCCAGCCTGGCTGCTAACGTCATGGTCTACACCAACTGCGCCACCTCTTCTAACTGCGACATCTGGGGCGCGGACCTCACAACAAAGCAGACTTACCCCATCGCCGTCGCCCTCTACGATGAGCAGCAACCTAACACTGACGGTCTGCGTGTCGTCTGGCGCGACAGTCGAGCCACCGACAGCAGAAATGCTGATAATCGCCTGAACAACTTTGATATCCACGGCATTTACCTGGAAAGCAAGACACCCTTCGCTGTGACCTCCGCGGGCAGGCAGCAGAACCGCCCTTCCATCTGGGGGAATACCGTAGTGTGGGCCGACTTCCGCGACGCCCGGAGCGAATCAGACTATGAGGCAGGCGATATATATATGTACGACATGCCCGCAGGCAAAGAGACCATTATCTCGAACGCCCGCAGCGCGCAGGTCCGGCCTGTCACCAACGGCAAGGTTGTGGTCTGGGTTGACTACCGCAACGAACCTGATCCTAACGGTGTGAACGCTGACATATACGGCTATGACCTGGCAACCAGACAAGAGTTCGTTATCTCGAACGCCCCTGACACCCAGACCGATCCCGCCATCTCAGGCAATATCGTCGTGTGGTCTGATTTTCGGGCGGGAGGAGATGATGCCCACATATATGGATACGACCTCTCGACGAAAAAGGAGTTTGTCGTCACTGCCGCTAAGGGCGCACAGGTACAGCCAGGTATCTCAGGTAACATAGTCGTCTGGAGCGATTTCCGCAATGAGCCGGACCGGCAGAACGGCACCAACTCGGACATCTACGCCTACGATCTGAATACAAAGCGGGAGTTCCCTGTCTACGTGGGGCCAGGCCCACAGAGCGCGCCTCGTACTAGCAACGGCCTGGTCGCCTGGGAAGATAGCGCCAGGGGAGTGAGCGACTTCGATATCATGGCCGCCACGATAAGCGGTATAAATATCGTCAAGCCCGATCCTGCGCCTTTGGTCCTGCCCGGTATAGGCACCCAAACATTCGTCGAGACGGGCAAGACAATGATAGGTCTTTTCTATAATTATTGGAACAGCAACGGTGGCCTGCCCCAACAGGGCTTCCCTATCTCCGACCTCATGCGCGAAGTAAGCGACCTCAACGGCAAACCTTATACGGTTCAATACTTCGAGCGAGCCGTATTCGAGTACCACCCTGAGGAGAAGCCGCCATACAATGTGTTACTCTCCCAATTAGGCACATTCCAGTACAAAAAGAAGTACCCGAACGGCGCGTCCAATCAGACACCCAACAATGAGCCTGGCTCAATCCTATTTCCCCAAACCAACAAGCGCGTCGGCGGCAAGTTCCTGGCCTACTGGAACACCCACGGCGGCCTCCCGCAGCAGGGTTATCCTATCTCCGAAGAGTTCCAGGAGAAGAGCGACCTCAACGGCCAGACCTACACCGTGCAGTACTTCGAGCGAGCCGTATTCGAATACCACCCTGAGAACGCGGGCACCCAATACGAAGTGCTGCTCTCCCAGCTAGGTACGTTCCAGTACAAGCAGAAATACAACAAGGAGAAGTAGAACTGATCTCAAAACTGTTACCAAGCATGAAAGGAAAGATGGAAGTATGAATTGTCATTCTGAACGAAGTGAAGAATCAGTCCCCTAGCACTGACTCACCCGTAGTGATTCTTCGCTTTGCTCAGAATGACAATTCATACTTTTCGTCTTACCCCAATTATTAAACACCCTCTAATACTACAGCGACACCTTAGTGCGCCTAACAAAACCGCGGCGCAAGTAGGCGAGAAAGCAGGATGGTTGCGAGCCATGGGATCGAGTCGAAGGAGCGCCTAGGGCGTCACCGGTTTCTCCGAAGGCGGTGAACGCTTCAGAAGAGTTCCTCGGCCAGCCCAACGATAATGCCCTCTGGGCCGCGGACGTAGGCGAGCCGATACGTGTCCTCGTATTGCACCACTTCGCCGACCAGTTCGGCGCCGTGGGCAAGCAGGCGCGCGACGAGGTCGTCGATGTCATCGACGGCGAACATGATGCGGCGGATCCCGAGTTCGTTCACCGGAGCGTTCTCGGCCCCAGTTCTGATCGCTTCCGGCGTGTGGAACTTGTCCAGCTCGATCCGTCCGTGGCCGTCCGGTGTGCGCATCAGCGCGAGGGTAGCACGGACGTTCTGAAGGCCAATGAGACGATCTACGGAGGGACCCTCGACGGTCGTCTCGCCCTCCAACTCGAGTCCGAGTTCGAGAAAGAAGGCCTTCGCGGCTTCGAGGTCGTCGACGACGATGAGGACGTTGTCCAATCTCTTGATAGTCATGTCCCTAGTGCATAACCAACGAGTTGCTTGTGCAAGAAGGAGAAATATGGAATACTGAAGGAATGAAGCCAGCTATGTATATACGGGAACTGACTGCCGAAGAGAGGGCACGCCTGGAAGGGGGACTACGCTCTTCAGATGCTT
>JBBRVL010000374.1:0-4125 GCA_038246925.1 Chloroflexia bacterium | reverse complement strand
ATTTTCTCGCGGCTGCGGCATGAGCGGTTCCAATTGGCCGTAGAGTTCTCCAATTATTCCTGGTGGATAACGCGCCTCGCCGGTATACGCAGGCGTACCGAGATGGACCTGCCGCGCTTCTGGTGGATAGTGCCGGGCGCAGGTAAGAAGTGGCGCAAAAGGCACGCAGTAGAGCATTACGCTGATGTGGTGCGCAAGCTGGGCATCCCCGTAACAGACATGTGTCTGCGCATCCACACCACAACCTCGGAAGAAATAAAAGCCGACCAATGGCTACGCAAACATGGTGTTGCCCCAGGCGAGCCTGTAATAGGTATGCATCCCGGCGGCGAAGGGCTATGGGGCCGCAAGCGATGGAGCGTCACAAACTTTGCGCACGTGGCTGACGGATTGGCCGAGCAGGTTGGTGCGCGCATCATGATCATGGGTGGCAAAGACGATGAGCGCCTTGCGAACGAACTTGCTTCACGCACACAATACCCTGTCATAAACGCGGTAGGCCAGACCACACTTGGAGAAACTGCCGCGCTTGCCGCACGCTGCACGCTATTTATCGGAAACGACTCGTCGCCCCTGCATATTGCCGCCGCCTCCGGCACTCCTGTGGTTGGAATCTACGGGCCTACCGATCCGCGCAGCTACCACCCGTGGGTCCCCAAAGATAGCAGCAAAACCGGACGATATGCCCAGTATGCGCGATATGAAGTGGTGCGGTCAAAGCTCAGGTGCGCCTGCCGGTTCACGCTCGTCGGCGGGATAACCGTTGTGACCTGGGTGACGTGCCTTATCTGTCCTGCCCTGAGAACTATCACACCCGAACAGGTGCTTAGAGTGGCAGTCCGGATGATAGAGGCAATTACGAATTACAAATTACAAATTACGAATTAGGAGGATATTACAAGTCATCTCAAAAATACCAAGCTCGTATGGAGGAGACCCACCAGCCATTGTCATTCTGAACGCAGTGAAGAATCCGTCCCCTTAGCACAGACTCCCCCGTAGTGATTCTTCGCTTCGCTCAGAATGACAACTCTAACTCTTATCTCTTCTATATGCTTAGCACTATTTTTGAGATGAGTTCTAATCGTAATTCGTAATTCGTAATTCCAAAAGCGGCTAGCTGGTGCTCATAGTATCGCTTGTTTTTTCGGCTGGAGCTGGTGGGGCAGTGGCTACGGACGTTGGAATGCCTGCGGTATTGGTGGTGTTGGGAACGGCCGCGGCGACTCCAGGCGTTGCGATGCCCGATGAAGGAGCCGCGCTAGTGGTGCTAACGGTGCTGGTAGTACCGGTGGCATTTGTAGCGTTCGTGGCCTGGTCCCCATCCTTACTTTCGGACGCCTCCCGAAATTCCTTCACCCCCTTTCCTAACGAGCCAAGCACCTGCGGCAGTTTGCCTGCCCCAAAAACAATCAATACTACAATCACTACCAAGACTAGTTCAAATGGTCCTGGAGTCATACTGTTTCTCCTTTCTATCGATACGTCGGCGGTATAGCGCTATTATACCACTTAGCGGAAGGGATTAGGGGTTAGGGATTAGGGATTAGGGATTGGGTTGTATCTCGTTCTAGCCTAACCCCTAATCCCTAGGCCAAAGGGCCTTAAATTATCGGCGGTTGACGATATAGACGCCAAGAAGAACCAGCAAGCCGCCTCCTACCTGATAAAGAGTAAGATGTTCACCAAGCAAAGGCACGGCAACTATAGCGGTGATTACCGGCTGCGACAGGAGGGTGACTGCCGTCAGGGGAGCGGGCAAGTGGCCGAGCGCATAGTTTATCGCAAGCCAGCCTAGCACATGGGAGATCAAGCCCAACGCGGCCAATGATAGCCAGGTCTGCTCGGAGAAGCCGCTCAAGGGCTGGCCCATCAATAGCACATAGGTCAGTAGGAGTACGGTCGCCGCAACCGAAGAAAGCCACATGAAGGACAAAGTGCCTGTATGCTGCCGTACTCTCTGAGTATTGAGCAGGTAAGCGGCATAGAAGAGGCTGCTCCCTATCGAGAGTAGATCGCCCCAGCCCAGGCGCGGGTGCTCGAACACATCACGCCCCACGACCACCAGCGCGCCCAGCAGTGCAAGCAGCATCCCTCCCCAGAACCGGCGCTGGAGCTTCTCGTGGAAGAAGAGAGTGGCACCGATACTTACCCATAGGGTAGAAGTATTGCCAAGCAGAGTAGCGTTGGCGGCGGACGTAAAATCGAGGGCGGTGTTCCATAAGGCCAGGTCGAGAGCAAAAAAGACGCCTGCCAGGGCGGTCAGCCAGACAATCGCGGGCGATAAACGTCGGGAGGAAGCACGACCTTCCGCTGAACGTGTGCCTTGCAGCGCAAAGGGTAGGGCCAGCACAACAGTCGCAATCGCTACCCTGTAAAAGGCCGATACGGAGCCTGCGACTTCTTCCCCTGCCCACTTGGTGAATATAGCCGAGAAGCCTATGCAAATGACTCCGACAGCTAAGGCGATGTATGCGCGTAGTTTGGGGCTTTGCAGCCTGATTCGCATAGTGGTGGACGTGCTTGCTTCGGCTAACATGGTGATGAATCAGGCTTTTCGAGGGCTATTGTATTCCCAAAACTATGATACAATACGGGCACTATACCAGGTAATGGCGATGCTCTCATGTATACATGATAATGTAGCATGTTAGACAGGAAAATACAAAGTAGGGAAAAAGGTCGGGCATGAGCAAAACGTTGGCAACTATCATAGCCATAGCGTTCACGTTAGTTATAGTGGCGCTGGTTGGCGCATGCTCTAACGTAACCCCGCAGCAAGATGGCCTAAGAACGCCGTCGAACGAGTACTATCGCATACCTCTTCCAGTAGAGACCTACGTGCCTCCTACTTCTCTACCTGAGCCGACACCCGTGCCTGTGACACCAGCACCACTGCCACCTCCCCCGGCTGCCATCTCCATACCTGGGCCTCCCATCTCCAGGGGAGCGAATATCGCGTGGAGCGCCGAATCGGGTCATGGCATGGCTATATGGGTCGGGTATTACAGCGATACGCCCTCGCCCGGCATAATGGATGTCCGAGAAGTAGCTCATTGGGACCAGGTGGAGCAGCCCGGCTATGTCAGGGCAGAGTTGAGACTGGGAAACATGGCCGTATCTCCTAATGGCCGCTACTTGGCAGTGCTTGCGGAGGTAGTATGCATACCTTTGCCACCTGAGCCTACTGCTACGCCCGGTGGCGATCCGAATGTCCCCGGAGTTCCTAGCGTAGACGGACCCTGCATGGGCGATTGGCCACGATACGTCTACGTGATCGACTTGGATAGTAACAAAGTGCAATCCGTGCCCGATTACTACAAACAAAATCAGCTTTACGAAGAGCATTTCGGCGGGACATACATTAGTAAGATATTAGGCTGGTTCGATAACAATAGATTCGGCCTTGAAAACAGACAAGGTCAGATGGTAGTTGCCACGAAAGACGGCGCGACTTTCATTCAGCGAACGTGGCCGGGCCAGGGAAAGTACGATTATCTATATGGAATCACGCTGCTCCCTGACCGCAAGACGATATTTGCCGCGCCCGGCCCTGATTTCTCTTTCCGAGACGTGGACACGGGCGCAGTCTGGAAAGCCGGCGACTGGATCGAGTGGGAGGGGTACGAGTATATTGCCCCTTCGCCGGATGGCAGGCGCATAGCTTACCTGAAGCCTGGACTGGAGCAGGGCGCTGATGGTGTGGTGTATTACAACGGGATGAACCCTAGCGTGTGGGTCCAAGACCTCGCTAGCGGGGCACGCAATATGTTGGCAGAGAATGGCGTATGGGATACCAGGTTAGCGTGGTCACCTGATAGTTCGCAGATAGCGTTCGCTTATAGCGATGCCCCGCCTTCTACCCAGGGTGAAGTGTGGATAGGCAATCCTGGGCAGGCCGATACTAACATCTACGTCGCAAGGATAGGAGACTTCAATCCACGCCAGCTAACCAACTTCACAGGGGCGCACAACAGTGACATCCGGTGGACGCCGGGTGGCAACCTGATCCTCTCGTCTACAGAGGGCAGCAAGAGCGGCGCGCCCGGCATCGTGGCGGTGTCCGCAAAGGATGGCACGGCCAAAGTGCTGGTGAGTGGGGCCAATAGCGAGTCGCTGGTAGGT
>JBBRVL010000373.1:0-4196 GCA_038246925.1 Chloroflexia bacterium | reverse complement strand
TGGTTTGTGGGGGGGGGCCACTTTGGCCCGCCCGTTCTCTTTCCCCCCCCCGGCGGTGCCCCGCCACCCGGGGCCCAAACTTGGCCCCGCCCCTACATTCTTCTTTCTCCAGCACTATTCCGTACACATAAGGTTGAAGGAGGAGGATGTGACATATATTACCTGCTCTGCTAGAATACGCTCATTAGCGCGGGGCAATATGCGCCGCTTCGCCCAGGTAAATACGGATATTCAGTTTAGTGAGAACCACCACACGCGACCATGACCTGACCTTACCGAGAGTATGGCTTCGTGATGCTCCCGTACGGCTCTCATCTGTCTCCCTTCTCCGGCTAATCGTCATTCTGCTCGGCATGACGGTGATCCTGGCGATCTCATATAGCGCGCTGACCATGCGGAGATTTGACCGTTCAAATGGCACAGTCGGTTCCATTGCATCGCGCGGTAGCGCCGGACAGACATTTATAGCGCGCTACGGGAATCTTTCGGGAATTGACGTTCAGATAGGGACCTACGGACATGGAGCAGACCCCCAGAAATCGGTCCTTGTGCTGCATGTACGTTCATCTCCTGGGCCGGGTCCCGACCTGGCGACCTCGACTTTGCCCTCAGCCCAACCAATCGGCGAGAACTCCTGGTACACTTTTACGTTCCCACCGATAGCTTCCAGCCAGGATCGTCCTCTCTATTTCGAGATCGACTCGCCGGGCGGCATATCGGAGAAGGCGCTGACGCTCTACTGGTGGGAGTCGGACGCTACCTTGCGGACCGATCCTTATCCACTGGGAATTGCTTACCGCGACGGTGTAGAACAGAACGGCGATCTTGCTTTTGGGCTTCGCTATTCGCCGGCGCCAATTGATGCGTTCGGCCAGGCTCTGCGTGGCCTTAGTGCCAATTTCCCCGGTTACCAACTTCTTATTGTTTCTATCTGTATCATCTTATTGATTGCTTTCACGGTGCTCAGACTGCCCGGTATCTGGCGCAATTCTGGCCGTCGTACTGCCTGGATAAGGCGGTGGTCGCTGCCTTTTGTTCTTGCGGTTGCGCTGCTGAACGGCGTGATCTATCTTCAGACGATCCCACCCTGGCAGGGCTGGGACGAGCATGGGCACTTCATGTATGCCGCGCTGCTTGATAAGCATGGGCTTGACGACCGCCAGGTGCAGGCGCTCGAATGGTGGGACGGAGGGCGAGACCGAGAAGAGATTGTTGAACTGAAGAACGTTATCTGGGCCTCCATGCAGAGGCACAACTGGTCGCGTCTGGTCGCGGGATACCTCATACCTGGGTCCCCCGCGCCACCGCTTGGAAATGCCCCCGTCTTTACGGACTTTGTCTTCGAGATTCGCCAACCTCCCGCTTATTACTGGCTCTGCGCGGCTGCTATTGGCATTGGCCGCTCGATGGGATTTCCGGTAGACCCTATTGCAAATACCGAAACGGCGCTTGGCATGATGCGCGCGATTTCGTTGGCAATGAGCCTGGGCGTGGTGGCGCTCGCATGGTTGGCCGCTGTCCTTCTCAGTGGTTGGCGAGCGACTTGGCTGCGGCTGCTTTTGCCGCTCACCGTGGCACTACTACCGATGCATACATACATTGCGATTTCAGCCGATAACGATATTCTTGGTGAGCTTGCTTTTTCTTCTCTTTTTGTTGCCCTTATCGCTCTGTTGCGTGGTCCCTATGGCATAAGAGGATTACTTCGCGTCGGTCTGGTGCTTTTGCTTACAGGGGTCTGCTCCCTGGCGAAAAGCTCGGCCTTTGTCGCGGCCCTTCCGCTCACGGGACTTGGCCTTATGCTATGGCTCGGTTTACTGGTCATTTGCTTCGTTACGCGCCGAAGTAAGATCAATATGCCTGCATCGCTGCGTTCAAGTGTGGCGCTTCCGTTTGCCCTCATCCTATTGTTCGTGTGCCTCGGTACAGGAGCAGCAGCCCTTGCCATACAGGATGAGCCGACCGCTGCGGGATGGCAAATTGGGTCACCGGTAGACAGGGCGGTACGAATAGCCGATGAGCGTGGGCCGGACGGAGGTTACGTGCTTCAGGTCCTCCCCGGCCAGGCAGCATACCAATGGGTTGACCTCCCTTTCGGGCATCCGGCCATAAGTCTTACCCTCTCCCTCTCGGCGCGGCAGGTGCAGCCAGGTGGCAGCCCACCCGAAGCCGTGTTGTTGGTTGACGAACGCGGACGATTGCCGCTTACGGGGGCCGAAACCCTTACCTCTGTAGAATACAGGCTTCCCTTGACGGCTACAACACAAACAGACTGGACCCGGCACACATTCGACGTTCCCGCTAGGCTGCAAGACCGCAAAGTGATGGTTCGATTAATAGCCGGAAGCGTGCCGGTGGGCTTTGATAACATATCGCTCAGTGCTCGGTCCCAGGCAGGTGGACAAGCGGCAGACGCTTCCCTAACCGAGGTGGTGCCTCTCTTCAATGGCTCGGCTGAGATAGGCTCGCGCCGCCTTGCGCCCCTTCTCTCACGAATCGTACCGGAGGAGCAAGAGCATATCATCGACGTGCTGATCAACCCGCAAGCGTACGACAAACTGGCTATTGCCAGGCGATACGCTTACCGGCAGTTCCGCTCCTTCTGGGGTAACTTCGGCTGGGTCTCCTTGCCTCTTCCTGAGCCGTTTTTCTCCGCGATAAACGCCTTGATCGTGCTCGCACTCTTAGGTCTCGTTCTGACACTTGCCCGCAGGTTTGGGAGATGGTCAGTTGTCGAGTGGCTGGGTATTGTCTCAATTCTTTCTCTGGCCTCCGCTATCATAATGGGGTTCGCAAAGCAGGTTGCCCCTCTGAGCACCAGTGGGGTCCACGCTGATCCGCATGGGCGCTATCTCTTTGTGCTGATGGTCCCTATCGCCTGGCTTTTGCTGGCGGGCCTCTCATCGTTTGCCACCACTGTCTCACGCTGGGTGGCAGGAATTACGAATTACGAATTACGAATTACGAAATCGGGCGATGAGCGAGGAGCGGTGAGTAATGAGCGTAGCGAACCACCACTCACCGCTCCTCGCTCACCACTCACCACTCTTTACGAATCAGTCTATATGCCGTGGGGAATGTGGCTGTGGTCCTCCGCACTGTTTTTCTTCGCCCTTTATTGCCTGGCAGCCCTGATTACTCCCTACTATTACGGATGATACCGTTTCTCCTGACGGCAGCCTCCGGCGCGGAGCATCTAACTCTATGCATCTGAAACGGCCACAAGGCATGGATAAGACCCGCAAGCTGCATATAGCAATGCTGGGAACTCGTGGTGTGCCCGCGAGCTATAGTGGGTTTGAAACGTGTGTCGAGCAGCTTGGCTCTCGGCTCGTCGAGCGAGGTCACACTGTCACCGTATATTGTCGCGCTCACCACATCAAATATGCGGGCGATACCTTCAAGGGTATGCGCCTTATCAAACTCCCTACCGTCAAGAATAAGTACCTCGATACGTTGGTACATGCCTTCCTGTCCTCGCTTCACGCTCTTTTCCAGCCTTACGACATCTGCCTCTATTTTATTGCGGGCAATAGCCTTGTCACCTGGATACCACGCCTCGTGCGTAAGCGCACGATTATCAACGTCGATGGCCTCGACTGGAAACGAGAGAAGTGGCCGCCCCTCGCAAAGAGATATATCCGCTTCGCCGAGAGGATGGCAACCATCCTGCCTGATGCGTTCCTCACCGACTCGCGGGTCGTCCAGCGCTATTACCTGGAAACTTATGGCGTAAGTGCGCCCTACATTGCATATGGGTCCGATGTTGAGCCGTTGCCTCCAGGTGAGGCGTTGGCGCGATGGCAGTTGGAGCCGGGCAAGTACATACTTTTCGTCGGTCGGCTGGTCCCGGAGAATTGCGCCCACCACCTTGTTGACGCATTCTCCATGCTCGAAAACAGGCGTGGCATGAAATGTGTCATTGTAGGTGATGCCTCATACGCGGACGACTACATAAGCAATTTGAAGGCGTCGGCAAGTGAAGGAGTCGTCTTTACCGGATACCAGTTCGGGGAGAGTTACCGCGAGCTAAGTTCTAACGCTTATTGCTTTGTTGAGACATCGGGGGTAGGAGGAACGCACCCCGCATTGCTTGAAGCCATGGGTTTTGGAAGCTGCGTTGTGGCGAACGACACCCCCGAAAACCTGGAGACAATCGGCTCGGTAGGCCTTAGCTACAGTGGCAAAAGCGGGGC
>JBBRVL010000372.1:0-4225 GCA_038246925.1 Chloroflexia bacterium | reverse complement strand
GTTTTTGGCCTGTGCAGGCACAAGTTTGCCAAGATTGCTTCGTTTTCCCAGCTTCACGATTGCTCTTACTCAATGGTTTTCCTGGCTTCACGTGTGAAAATAACTAGCATAAGACCCTACTAGTTACTAGAAATGAGTCTATACCGTCTAATCTCCATAGGAGCACCTCCTCAAGGGACGAAAACGCCGCACCCTATTATATACCTTCGGGGAAGAGGGCACGCAAAATGTAATATAAGTTTCGTAATATCATTCAAGAGGAGCCATCATGCCGAAAGAAGACCCCACTTCCCCTGTAGAGCCGGAGATTATCACAGACCCTATAGAGTCGGCTAAGGCCGCCAGACTGCGGTACGTGAGCGACGACAAGCCAGGCATCACCCGCAAACGCCGAGGCAGGTACTTCACCTATTTTAGTCCGGCTGGCGAGCGCATCACCGACAAAGAGACTATCGAGCGGATAAAATCACTCGGCATCCCACCCGCCTGGAACGAGGTTTGGATATGCCCCAACCCGAAAGGCCATATCCAGGCTACCGGGCGCGACCTCAAGGGCCGTAAGCAGTACCGCTACCACCCGCGATGGCGAGAGGTGCGCGACGACACCAAGTATGGCCGCATGAGTGCCTTCGGTCACGCCTTGCCTTTGATAAGAGATCAGGTTGACAAAGACCTCAGAAAGCACAATCTCCCCCGTGAGAAGGTGCTCGCCACCGTCGTCAGGCTACTTGAAACGACCCTTATCCGCATTGGAAACGAAGAATATGCGCGCACCAACAAGTCTTTCGGCCTCACCACTTTGCGTAACAGGCATGTCAAGGTCGAAGATGAGACCATAAGGTTCAAGTTCCGCGGCAAGAGCGGCAAGCAGCATGTCATCAAGGTCGAAGATAGACGACTTGCGCGCACCGTCGAGCGCATATCTGAGCTACCGGGCCAGGAGCTATTTCATTACCTCGATGAGGAAGGCCAGCCTCATACTGTCACCTCCGAGGATGTGAACGAGTACCTGCGCGAGATTACCCAACAGGATTTCACAGCCAAAGACTTCCGCACCTGGGCAGGCACCGTGCTCGCGGCAATGGCCCTGCAGGAGTTCGAGGCATTCGACTCGCAGGCCCAGGCCAAGCGGCATATCGTCCAGGCTATCGAGCATGTTGCCGAGCGCCTCGGCAATACACCGGCTATTTGCCGTAAGTGCTATATCCACCCGCTGATTCTCGACTCTTACCTTGATGGCACAATGCTGAAAACCCTCAAACAGCGCACCGAGGAGGAGCTATCGCAGTCGCTTGGGAGCCTTCAACCTGAAGAAGCGGCGGTGCTTGCCTTCCTTCAGCAAAGGTTGACACGAGAAGCTGAGGGACAGAAGAGCTCATAAGATAACACATAACAAACAATAGCGAAGGCTGAATGCCGGTTTGGTATCCAGCCTTCGCTATTGTAGCCCCTGCTACTCTTCTTAGCTGTCTACGCCATCCGATACTGTGATGTGCAGGTTGTCGATTGCGATCTGCCTCTGCTCAGGGCAATATGCGTCGCCGTCAAGATTGGTGAAGCCTATAGCCACTACCATTGTGTTGCCGATGCCCTCTCCCTTGAAGTAGTCGCTGTCGAGGGTGAAGTCAAGCCCTTCGTAGCCCCAGCCCTCGCCGATTCCGTTGTAGCTCGCTTTGAAATCGCCGGGAACCTTTGGACTGTTTCTGCCGACATATACAAGTGCTATGCAACCTTCACAACCCTCTATGTCCTTAGCCAGGAATTCTACCCTCACGTTTCGGGCCGGAGCAACGAATGTACTTTTCATCCAGACCACGTTGCCATACTCATTCGCAAGCATGGCGTACTTGTTGCCGCCCCCAGGCTTGATTCTCGCCGAGCTTTCTTCAAGGCCGAGTGTCAGGGTCCCCTTACTAACATACCCGTCGCTCGATCCGGCTGTCCAGGGCTTCACGCTCTCGTCAAAGCCGAAGTAATAGTGCGCATTGACAGCAGCAAAGGCTCTCGACGCACCGAGGCTCGAAGCGAACAGGGCCGCCGCAAGCATAAGAATAAACATTCTCTTCATAGTAGGTTCCTCCTCAAATATATTGGCTGAAATCCAATGTCGATGGACTTATTGTATGGGAAGAATGTTCCTACTACAGCCAAAGGCTTTACTTAGGCTTTGTAAATTAGGCAACAGGGGGCGAGATGTGAAACGTGAGCTACAGCTACAGCTATCAGCTATCAGCTATCAGCTACTAACCCCCAATCCCTAATCCCTAATCCCTAATCCCTTAAAAACACTCTGCGCCTCTGCGTCTCTGCGGTTCAATAACAATAAATAACTTGGCGATCTTGGCGTCTTGGCGGTTTCGTAATCACGTTTCACGTTTCACGTTTCACGTTTCGCGCCTCCCACGCTTATTTTTGCCACCTCAGCCGTGATTGTGTATAACTCGCGCTAATCTCTAAGCACAAATTGCTCGTTCCTGAGTTATACTAAGTGATTATCAGCCGAACACTTTTCCACATAGCTCCTACCTTCCAATCTCCCTGATAGCACCGATCTAAAGAAGGCCCTACGAGCAGATGGACACCGACGTTATAGCCGAAATAAAACAGCGGCTCGACATCCAGGATGTCGTTGGCGAAACTGTGCGCCTCACACGCGCCGGACGCAACGTCAAGGGCCTTTGCCCTTTCCACTCGGAGAAGACCCCTTCGTTCGTCGTCTACCCCAAAGATGGCTCGTTCCACTGCTTCGGTTGCGGCGAGAGCGGCGATGCCTTCAGCTTCATAATGAAGACCGAGGGCCTCGATTTCAGGGGCGCGCTCGAAAAGCTGGCTAACAAGGCGGGCGTCGAGATAAAGCCGCGCAACGAGCAGGCTGTCGCCCAGGACCGCACACGTGAGCGCCTCAAAGAAGCGTGCGCTGCCGCCTCTGCCTTTTACCATAACCTTTTCCGCACTCATGCCGCCGCCACTGCCGCACGCGCCTATGCCGAGAAGCGTGGACTTATCCAATCGACCATCGAGCTTTTCCAGATAGGGTTCGCGCCCGACTCGTGGGACGCGCTCGGCAACCACCTCCTCTCACGTGGGTATAGCTCGCAGGAGCTTATAGATGCAGGGCTTGTGGCCGAGCGCGACGAGGGTGGGCATTACGACCGCTTCCGCAACCGTCTTCTATTCCCGATCCGCGACCACAAAGGCGACATCGTAGGCTTCGGTGGGCGTGCTCTCGAAGAGGGGCAGATGCCCAAGTACATGAACTCGCCCCAGTCAGCACTGTTCGACAAGAGCGCCATACTTTACGGATTCGACCTGGCTCGCCCACCGATTCAACGCTCTGGTAGAGCGGTAATCGTCGAGGGTTACATGGACGTGGTGATAGCTCACCAGGCCGGGCAGACCAACGTCTGTGGGACGTGTGGCACTGCCCTTACCGACCGCCATGCCGAACTGCTTAAGCGGATAGCCAAGCGCATCATCCTCTGCCTCGACCCCGATAGTGCGGGCGACCTTGCTGCCCTCAAAGGCTCAGAGGTAATCCAGGAGCACGCGGAAAAGATAGCTATTCCGATCCGAGGCGAGCGCGGCATGTTGGGTGTGGAGCGCCGCTCCGAGACCGAGATACGCATCATGCAGCTTCCACGCGGCATGGACCCCGACGAGCTGCTCCTCTCAGAGGGTGGACCTGAGCGCTGGGAAGAATTGCGCGATGAAGCCCTTCCTATAGTTGACCATGTGATCAGCGTTGTGGCCGAAAAGCATGACATAACCAGCGCCCACGGCAAGAGCGTCGCCGTCGCGGAAATAGCCTTATACATACGTGAGATAGGGGATGCCGTTCAGCGCGCCCACTACGAGCAGCGCATCGCCGCCCGCCTCCGCATCCCGGAGCAAGCCGTACAAGAAGCGGTAGGCCATGCCCGCCCCGCCCGGAGCACCCGCCGCCCGGAACCAACAATCCAAAACCCAAAATCCAAAATCCAAAATGCTGTCGAGCCTATGGACCAGACGGCAGCAGTTGAGGAGCAACTACTCAGCCTCGTCCTGAAGTATCCGCAGGTGACGTGGATGGCGGGCGCCCCCGCGTCCGAGGATTTCACCCGTCTTGAGAATCGCCTGATCTATGATGCCCTAGCGACGGCGGCAGCGACGAGCGACAAGACTAACATCGATGCAGCTGCCATACGTGCCGCGGCCCACGAGGCTCTCGATCCTGCCCTCGCCCCCC
>JBBRVL010000371.1:0-4225 GCA_038246925.1 Chloroflexia bacterium | reverse complement strand
CTACATCCAGAGCTTGCGGGCACTCAGTATGAGGTGCTGCTCTCACTGTTAGGCCGCTTCGAGTATCAAACACGATACCCGAACGGCGCGCTCAGGCAGGAAGTTAACAACACTGCTGGCTCTGTCTTATACCCGCTGACCGGCAAGCGCCTGGGGGGCAGGTTCAAGCAGTACTGGGAGCAGAACGGCGGCCTCCCGCAGCAGGGCTATCCCATCTCCGACGAGTTCACCGAGACCAGCGCCCTCAACGGTCAGGCTTATCGCGTGCAATACTTCGAGCGCGCCGTCTTTGAGTACCACCCTGAGAATGCGCCACCCTATGACGTGCTGCTCTCTCAGTTAGGTACGTTCCGCTATCGTGCAAAATACCAGGCAGTACCGACGCCGGTGGAAAGCCCACCCGCGCCAGTTAGGACATATGTGCCCGGCCCCGTTCAGACGCAGATGCCTTCACCCTGATACCATATACGTGATGAGTAACCGCACCTGCATCCAAATACGCAATACGCAATACGCAATACGCAATCCAACAGTGGGTTTCGTCACGCTGGGGTGCAAGGTCAACGGCAGCGACACCCAGCGTGCGATAGCCGACTTTCGCGATGCCGGATTTCGCATCGTCCCCACAGACGCGCCAGCCGACGTATACGTGGTGAACACTTGCTCAGTGACGCACATCGCCGGCAGGGGTTGGCTGCGGCGGGGTGCGCGCCTCAACCCAGATGCGCTGGTGGTCACCACAGGCTGCTACGCTGAGTCTGGCCGCGCCGCTTTGGAGGAGATGCCCGAAGTTGGCCTGGTGGTCGGGTATAAGGAGAAGGACAGGCTGCTTGGCCTGGCGCTTGACCGAATTTCGGAGTCTAGCGAAGTTCAAAGTTCAAAGTTCAAGGTTCAAAGTAAGATTTGGGCCGTTGAACTTTGAACTCTAGGAGAAGAGTTTGCCAAACGCGAAAACACAGAAATACCTCGGCTACATAGGCACTATAGGCGTGCTGACCGCCTGCTTTGGTTGCGGGCTTGCGGCCAACAACCAGATGCGCGCCTCGCAGATTTTTCTCATCGTGGCATGGTTCATCCTAGTGCCCCTCTTCGGCTACCTCATCTCCACCCGCCGCCACATGAAGAAGGTGGTCCGCACCCGCAACGCTGGTCGCCAGGAGGAGTTAGACGCGCTCGCTGGCGTGATGCGCGGGGGATCAGGAATCAGGAGTCAGGAATCAGTGGATGTAGTTGACGAAAGAAGGACGAAAGACGAAGCCGCTACCACAAGGGATACCGAATGATGCACACTAACAGCACAAATCAAATCCAAAATCCAAAATCCAAAATCCAAAATCCAAAATGGATATAGCTCGCTACACAAACCCCGCGATGGGGGAGATATGGTCGGCCCAGCGCAAGGTGGACTTGTGGTGGCAGGTGGAGCTTGCGGTGTGCGAGGCGTGGGCGGCTCGCGGCAAAGTCCCTAAAGAGGTCTTGCCCATTCTCAGCGAGGGCAAAGTGGACCTCGCACTCATGGCCGAGTACGAGCGGCAGACCGACCACGATGTAATCGCCTTCTTGCGGGCGGCAGGCGACAGCCTCTCCGACCCCGACGCTGCCCGCTACGTCCACCTGGGCCTCACCTCCTCGGACGTGGTGGATACCGGCCTCGCTCTGCAAATATCTGAGGCGATGGAGGTGGTTATCGAGGGGGTGACGTGGGTGCGCGTCACGCTGGCTGGGCTTGCACTTGGGCATAAGCACACCGTCATGATAGGGCGCACGCACGGCGTTCATGCCGAGCCGACCACCTTCGGCCTCAAAATGCTGGTCTGGTACGACGAGATGGGCCGCCACTTACAACGCCTGAAGGCTGCTCGCCAGGATGCGGCCACCGGCAAAATCTCAGGCGCGGTAGGCACGCACGCCAACATCCCTCCCGACCTCGAGGACGACGCGCTCAGGCGGCTCGGCCTGGCAACCGACCCCGTATCCACCCAGATAGTGCAGCGTGACCGCCATGCAGCAGTCTTGAATGCGCTTGCCCTCCTCGCATCATCTCTCGACAAGTTCGCGACGGAGATACGCCACCTTGCCCGCACCGAGGTGCGCGAGGTTGAGGAGCCGTTCGGCGCGTCTCAGCAGGGGTCGTCGGCCATGCCCCACAAGCGTAATCCGCACAAGAGCGAGCGCATCAGCGGCCTCGCGCGGGTGGTGCGCGGGTACGCCATCACGGGGATGGAGGACGTGGCCCTGTGGCACGAGCGCGACATCTCGCACTCATCCGCAGAGCGCATCATCCTTCCAGGCGCGTTCATCCTGGCCGACTACATGCTGACGCAGTTCGACCTGATTATGAAGGGGCTGAACGTCTACCCTGGCCGCATGAGGCGCAACCTGGAGGCGACGGGTGGGCTGATATTCTCGCAGGGGGTACTGCTGGCCCTGACCGAGGCGGGTATGGACCGCCAGACGGCCTACAAGATAGTGCAGACCCACGCCATGCAGGTGTGGGAGCAGCACGCCTCCGGCGAAGAGGGCGCAACCTTCATCGAGCGCCTCCTGAGCGACCCCGAAGTGACGGGCCGCCTATCCTCGGAGCAGTTGCGGGAGATAGTTAGCCTGGAGAGGCATTTAGCGCATTTGGACGAGGCTTATAGGCGGGTGGGGCTGGAAGGGTAATGGAATGAGCATTTCAAAAGCAAAGAGCAAAACTGCTGAAGTTGCCGCGGAGTCAGTTACCTTCGACAACGAGAATATGTACGTTCACCTCACCGATGGACGAACTATCAGTACGCCCTTTGCCCGATTTCGCCGCTTACGTGATGCCACCCCCCAGCAGCGCGAAGCCTGGGAGATATTTGCGCGTGGCAAAGGTATTCACTGGGAAGAGATAGATGAGGATATTTCTGTTCCGAACCTGCTGCTAGACCCAAGCGAGTTGCTTACGTACCGCTAACGGCAGTCAAATAGCGCGCTGTATATCCTCTACTTCTTCGCCATCCCGCTCGACACCTGCCAATTCCGCCTCTAGCTCTTCGATTGTAGGTAAGCTACCCTTTAGCTCGTCTGGCAGGGAGTCAACCAGGACGTGGAAATATTCAGAAACGCCAATAGGTTTGGCGACATCCCGCAAGGCGTACTCCACGATCAGCCTGTTCTTACTCTTGCACAGGACGATTCCGATACTCGGTTCGTCGTCCGGGTGGCGCAACGATTCATCTACCGCCGTGAGGTAGAAATTCATTTTGCCCGCGTACTCCGGCTGAAACTCGGAAATCTTGAGGTCAATCACCACGTAGCGGCGCAAATGCAGGTGGTAGAACAGCAGGTCCAGGTAGAAGTCCTGACCTCCCACTTCCAGGTGGTATTGGCTGCCTACAAAAGCGAACCCTTTCCCAAGTTCCAAAAGAAACTCGCGGATATGCTCTATCAGCCCACGCGAAACATCACGCTCGTGCGCGGCCTGTCCTAACGTCAGGAAGTCGAAGTTGTAGGGGTCTTTGAGCAGCTGTTGAGCCAGGTCCGAGTCGGGAGGCGGCAGGGTTTGGGCAAAGTTGGTAATTGCCTTCCCCTGTCGGTGATATAGCCCGCTATCCACCTGGTGCATCAAAATGCCTCTGCTCCAGCCGTTCTCTATAGTAGCGCGGATATACCACTCGCGCTCAATTGGGTCTTTGAGACGGTCCAATATGTAGACGTTATGCCCCCAGGGTATTTGTCCAACAAGCTGTTGGACAAATTGCTCGTCTGGGTAAGCCTCGGCAAGAGCGCGCATATAGTGCAGATTCGTTCGTGAGAAACCTTTCATCTCTGGAAATGCGTGTCGCAAGTCCTTCGAGAGCTTGTTTATAATCTTAGCGCCCCATCCCTGCTGTTGCTGCTTCAGCAAGATGTCGCGCCCAATCTGCCAGTAGAGTATCACCAATTCGCGGTTGACTGCCAGCCCTGCTCGCAGCTGCGCGCGTTGGATGTACTTCTTTGAGCGCAGTTAGAAACTCGGTATACCCGGCGACTTCCAGTGAAAGCTCGTTATTCACAGACTACTCCTACACCTACGGCATTATATTATCCACCCTTACCCTCCACCCAGGCAGCGCAGGTTCGGCTTCTGCCACTTCACCCATGCCATATACGGTGGGGTTTTGAGGGTCGTCAGCGCGGTAAACCCTGACGACCTTCTCTTTCAGCACGTCTACGTCCCACACCACGAGCGTGCCTGCGGCGAAGTAGTCGGCGCGCT
>JBBRVL010000370.1:0-4237 GCA_038246925.1 Chloroflexia bacterium | reverse complement strand
CAAAGCACAAATAACTGTAGAGCGGAATCATCAGCACGGGTAGCGCTGCTCCAGTCAGTATTCTTAGAAGTCGCAATGTGGCATCCTTCGCCCGAGAACGCCGGTGTGGGAGCTGCCCAAGCCCCTGAAGAAAAGCATATACAATTAGTGCGATGACTACGAGACCCGCCGTATACTCGCTTGCGAGCGCGTAACCGAGAACAAAACCACCAGCAAAATCCCTCCTCTTTGATGGCTTCTGTGGACCCTTGAGGGAGGTAATTCCTATATCGAGGATCCAGATTGCCGCACTAATGCAGCCAATAACAAGGGTGTGCGAGAATAAAAGTGTCGCGTATGGTAGTGGAAAAGAGCCGAACCACAATGCACAAACCGTAGAGAGCGCCCATTTTCCTGGCATCCAAGTGCGCATCCACAGCCATAGCACCCATGCGCCGAAAACTCCTGGAAGAGCAAGCGCTCCAGCGCACGCGATCCAACTTGCACCGAGCCATGCTTCAGGGGCTTGCCCTTCTCGTACCACGGGAGTCATGGCCAGAGCCGCGCCCGAAAAGAATGGTAGTGCTAGAGCAGTCGTTCCCGGGGCCTTGTCGCTGTAAAACTTTCCATTATGCACGGCTTTGTCCGGTGTATCAAAGGGCCTCGGGTCGATGGCACATTTGCCATGCCTGATGATCGATACAAGGAGCGCAAGGCGGGATGCAGGTGTTGCGGAATCAAACTTGCGTTGGTGGGTAAACGTGAATAGTAGAAAGGCCCATGCTAGCGCTACTATTGTGACCAGTCGATGCCTCGACTGAGGCTTTGCGCAGGCTGAAGTCGTCGATGGCTTTTGGTAACAATGCACAAGTGCAGTCGGATCCTAAACTTGTCTCAAGTTTATCATGATTGAGGATTGTCGCAGGCTTGCTCTGGTTCGCTTCTGAGGAACCATGTGTCATGGCCTTCGGCTCAAAAGGCCGTCGAAGTCGAAGCCTCCGCTCACAACGTATAAAATAACCTTTGCCTCTCTTCGTGCAGAGCGTCTCAGGTGGTCGAGGTGATGAACTCGGTGAATCCGCATCGGCAGGCGCTCGTCGGAACCAAGGGAGACGCGTGGCCGCTGGTGACAAAGCATATGCATAGGAATCGGTTCGGATTCTGTTGCGCTAAGTTTGCGAGTCGCGTCCACGCGCGCGGCCTCTACGATTCCATCCAAAGAGTGCCACTGGAGCTACAGCTAGGACAATTAGCACACTGACTGCAGACCGCTTTAGCCAGACATCAAATTGTCCATCATATCGTGGAGAGACTCCCCGGCCACTGAGCAGTGCAAACGACGACTGCAGTTCACCATCGTCCTGTGTCTTCCACTTGTTGTCAGCGATTTGGTACCGAAGTGATTGAAGAGCGATCTTGGACGTCACTTTTCGAAAGCGATAGTCATCTACAGACAATGTGCCCACTGGCTGGGGTCGTCCCTCCACCATACCTATGGGAATGGCATTCGTCACTCGGGCTCTGAAAACCATCGCTACGGGTGAAGCAGGACGATTGCTGGCTAAGAGTGAGGCTGCCGGTGCCGCCCCTACTCCTATCCAGAGTACCTCCAGGGAACATACCCGGGGCAATTTAATCCCCGCAACGCTCATGTCTTCTTGAACCGTGAAGTTCGCAGCTGTGGCGTTTTGCGACCAGTATCTGAACTCCCGCTCCTCTTCTAATCTGGCCTGATAAGACGCTCGGTCAGAAGGCACCAGTAATCCATCGGGATCTTTAGGAACCCCGAGAGGATCAACGATGAACCTAATTTCCTGCGGAATGTAGGGCCACTCCTCGGCCCGCTTCCAGCTCGCTTTAAACGCATAGGCGCTTATTGACCTGCGGGCATCATACCACGGCACCGGCACTCTGGCATCAATTCTCTCTTCGATGAACAATCCAGAGAGAAGCGCAAGATGAACAAACCTCGTAAGTTGAAGCGAATCGATCGGGAAGCCATTCGGCGACACAGTCGCCGAATGCATTCCTTTCTCTAATGGAACGGCGTCCGTCCATTCCTCAGAGTCCCGACTCTTTCGCACACTGTGGTTAAAGAATACCGTATAAATAGCACTTCCGTCGTAGCTGGTAACCTCAAAGCCTCGCTGCTGGATGCTATTGTGGCTTTCTATAGACCAATTTCCACGCCGATCGACGTCAACAGCAAAATGCTCTGTGACATTTGCTCGCGGCCGAACCTCGCCGGACCAAGTATAGGCTTCGAGGGAAGCTTGTCCTTCGATTCGCAGCCCGTTTATCGCGGCGGGAAAAGCCGAGATTGCAGTCAGCGAGAAAAGAAGGATAACCCAAAGCAGCAAGTTAGACGCTCGGCTATTATCGAGGCGCGAGCGTGAGGTTGCTCGATGTAAGGCCCACTTGCTAAGTCTCCGGCGTGTCGACGCCACGGAGCCAACTCTGGAGAGCCTCGACTGAGAGTAGTGTGAATGGTGGTAGTGAGACATAGATTAGCACCCCTAATATAATGTTTCTCGTCGCATCATCCGACAGGCCAGTCCAGGCAAGCAGATCACCAAGGCATTTACACGGTGCAGGGTCGCCTGAAAGAAACCTAGCAAATCGGTAGAGCCAGATGAGAGTACTAAACCATGCAAGCATGAGTAGCTGATGGTGCGGCTGGCGATTCCGGTGAACGATAAGAAAGCCCGCCAACAGTATTTCAAGAGTTGCAGCAAGCGACAGGACCGCACGGTTACTAACGAACCAGATGACAGAGTCCGGCTTATCCAGTATCGGCCCTCCCGACCCATGAACGAGAGAAAAAATCTTCGCAAGTCCGGTCAGCAGCAGCAGGAACGCGGACGACATAAGGAATGCAAACAACGGTCTATGGCAAAACCTTCGAGCGATCATACACTTCCAAATCGACCCCTACGATAATTACTGGTAGTACATACCACCGGAACCGATGCACCCGGGAATCGCCTCTGAGCCTCGGGCAGGGAGGAGACGGTGAAATGCACGAAGGTTGAGGTTTATTGGAGGGTGACGCGAGCCTCTTCGGTACTCACCTGTCCACTGCCTCTCGACGACTTGAAGACACTAATCGCATTGCTTCTCGGCAAGAGCAGAACTCTCTCGTCTGATAGAGTCTCTTGGGGATCGATGGCGCAGTTTGCTTCGAAACTACGCAGGGGTCCACCTACGGTATATCAAGAGGGCGAACATTCAGCTACGCGGACCTCCGTCTACCCGACCAGCATACTACCGGTGTGTTCGGTAGTTGAAAGGCGCACTTCGGCACCATCACCGACAGCCATCCTGCGCTTTCAGTAACAGGCGCTGCGCTTCCCGAAGACCTTGGCGCACGTCAGCATTCACAGGTGTAGGTGAAGAAGTCCACTTGCACCCACGGGGAAGTACAGCACCAGCCGCCACAAGCGGGTCCAATAACGCAGGTACCTTCAAGGACCTGGATAGTCCCTGTCCCGGGGCCATTTGGGCACGATACCCCGACAATGCCGCAGTAGCCGTAGTTGTCGATAATCTTGTTGCACCCATTCGTCGGGCACCAATTGTAGAAAGTCACGGTTTGGCCCTGCTTGCACGTTTTTCCGTATGAGGCGAGTGCGTCGTGCGCAAAAACGGTCAATGCAGCCGCAGCGCAGATTTGCCATACGAGCGCGGAGTGGGCCCTCTTTTGCAGGTTAATCGATTTGGTAGAGTTCATTTGTGGGTGGTTGTGCTTAGAAGGATCTTTGGAGTCAGCGAGACGGAGTGGATACGAATGCACGCTCGCACGGCTGCAACTGGCGCGTCAAGAGTGAAATAGGCCCCTGAAATAGGCCCCAGTTGCATCCTCCTTGCGCGGTTTCTTGGGGGAGATTCTCAACTCGTTCAGCCTGGGCTTCGCAGTTTGACGGCGATTTCGACTTCCGTGAGGAACGGGTGGGTTGATTTCACAGGGGTTTGCGGCGGCGCAGGTGCCGAAAAGCCTCGTGTACAGAGGTACCCCCTTCCATCGCGCGGGGCGACGCACATAATGCGAGCGGATGTTCCTCAAACGCCATGTTCGCTGCTGGGAAGGCAAGCGCCACGTCTATTACTCGCTCACCGAGAGCACGCGGGTTTCGCGCTCCCGCACGGTCCAGCGTCGCGACTAATAGGAATTTGCTTTCTGGTGTGAGGGAAGCGTGGCGGATCGGGAGGGGCATTCAAGGCGAAAGGCGGGCGAGAACGGGCCGGAAACCTGCCCGAT
>JBBRVL010000369.1:0-4265 GCA_038246925.1 Chloroflexia bacterium | reverse complement strand
TTTGAATTTTGAATTTTGGGAGGTCAAAGATATGTTCCCAATTCAAAATTCATAATTCAAAATTTAGAATTACCCATAGTATTCGTAAGCGCTCTTGTCCAGCTTGGCATTGTTGAGGACTACGCCGAGGAGATTGGCGTTTACCTGCTGCAATATGTCGCGGGCTTTGGCGGCCAGGTCGCGCTTGGTTTTGCCCGCATTTACCACGAGGAACACGCCATCTACGCGGGGGGCCAGCACTGCCGCGTCGGTTACTGCAATCACGGGCGGGGTGTCTATCAGCACATACTCGGCTTTGCCCCTCAGGAGCGCCAGTATGTCTACCATGCGCTGCGAACCTAGTATCTCGGCAGGGTTGGGGGGGACAGGACCACTCGTCAGCACGCGGAGGTTGGGCACTTCGGTTGCCTGGAGGTGGCTGTCGAGGTCGGCATCTCCTCCTTTGCGCGCCATCTCAGCCACGAGGGTGGTGAGGCCCTGCTCGTTAGGGAGGCGGAAGAGCCTGTGCAGGTGCGGGCGGCGCAGGTCAGCGTCCACCAATATAGTGGGAGAGCCTGCCGAGGCGAATGTCACGGCGAGGTTGGCGATTGTGGTGGACTTGCCATCGTCGGGGCTGGTGGAGGTCGCCATGATAGTATGCACAGGCTTGTCGGGGCTGGCGAACTGTATGTTGGTGCGTAGGGCGCGGAACGCCTCCGCCGCCGCCGATTTTGGCTCGGTCAGGGCCACCAGACTTGCGCTGCCGTCATCTTTAGTCTTTACTCGTTTTGCCAACTATTCCTCCTATAAGGTGCTAAGACACTCACCGCGTGGGGGCCTGAATTGGGCGCAGCCCAGGAACCCGTGAACCGCCCTGCGTCTCGCCTTATGAATTTGCAATGCCCTATAATACCAGGGCGGTTCACGAACCGCCCCTACGGGTTGAGGGTGGGATTACGCCCAGCGTGTTCAGCTTCGTGTGCTGCAATATATCCCCTGGCGTCTTGAGGGTGGTATCAATCAACTCCAACCCTATCGCCAGCAGCAGGCCCAGGATGAGGCCAAACAGGGCTGCCGCGCCTGCATACAGGAGGGGACGGGGCTGGTAAGGCTGGCTGGGTGGTTCCGCGCCCTGCGCGATAAACCATACAACCTTGTTGCCGCCCGGCGATGCCTGGCTCTCTGCCGCCTGGCGCTCCACAAACGCTTCCGAGATAGCCTCGGCTATTTGCGCGGCCAGCACGTTGTCCCCGTTGTCTACCGTCATCACGAGGGCCTGCTGGTCGGGGCGGGCTTGCACTTTTATCTGGCCGGTCAGCGCGTCTACGTCTACGTTTCGCATCAAGTTAGCATCTATTACCTGCCGCCAAAAGACTTTGCTACTTAGCTCCTGGGCGTAGATGCTCATGCTCTTCTTTATCGCCTCAACCTGGCCGTTGTCGAGCGGCACCGACTGGGCGACGAGCGTCACTTGCGCCTGGTAGACTTTAGGCTGCGCGCTCGTGTAGAGGTAAGCGACAGTCGCCGCCGACAGCATAACCAACGCCGCCAGCCACCACCGCTTGTAGAGGCCACTCCATATTTGTCTGAGGTCAAGCTGCATTCGTTAGTCCGAAGTCCAAAGTCCAAAGTCCAAAGTCAGAACGCGACTTTGGACTTTGGACTTTGGACTAAATACGAGGTATCGCCCCCAGCACGGGCAAATCCAGCACTTTGCGGGCGTCTTTTTCGTCTCGGACGCTGTTGTCGAGGTATTCGAGAAGGAATGCGATAGCGACTGCGGCTACCAGGCCCATGATGATGCGGGTGATGGCGTTAGTGATCTCTTTGGACGTGCCTGTCTTGATGTCGTCGTAGGTGATCTGGTCAATCTGGGCGAATAGCGGCCTGTCGGTAGTTTTGCCTCTATAAGGCTCCACAAGACCCTCCGCTGTAAGGGGCTGGGTGAGTACGATAGCCGATGCCTGCATAATTGCTATAGTGAGGTCTTTGCTACTCGTGACGGCGAAAAAGCGCAGCTCACGGTGGCGGCGGTCTGCCCCTACAGCGTCCACCACGTCCCTCGGCTTCATATTCTCGACATCTGCCATGAGCTGCTCAGTGTCGCTGACTATGATGCCCCCCTTCGGGACCTCAGTCATGATAGTAGCCAGCACGCTCTTGCCAAACGAATCGCTCTCTATCACCTGCGTGTAGTCGTCTACCAGGTACTCTGACGCGATCCAGTTGTAGTAACCATTGAATGTAAAAATTGTGTTCGGGTCGGCTGGGGCGGTATTCTGCTGCCTGACTGTAAATGTGGCGTCGGCCCCGTACTGCTTGGGCGCGGTCAAGAAGGAGTACGCGCTAAACAACGTTGCCAGCAGCACGATAGCCAGCACTAGCCAGCGTCTCCTCCATATGACTTGCCCGTATTGGCGTAGTTCCATTGTTCTCCTCTTTTAGAGATTAGAAGTTAGAAGCCAGTCTATTCATCCATGTTCTAATCTCTAACTTCTAATCTCTTATTTCTCACAAAGTCGGCTATCTTCCTCTTGAACACTTCTGTGTCGAAGCCTTCGGCGTGGCGGCGTATGGCGGTTGGGTCGTATCTTTGCGGGTTGAGCTTGCTGACAGTTTCGACCAGGGCGTCGGCGGTTTGCTCGGAGAAGAACTCGCCCGTGATGCCAGGTACGACCGTTTCAAGCGCGCCGCCCGCGCCATATGCTATCACCGGGCGGCCCGACGCCTGTGCTTCCAGGGGCGATATGCCGAAATCTTCCTCGCCTGGGAAGATGAATGCCTTACACCCCGCATATAGCGCCTTTAGCTGTTCGTCAGAGACCGAGCCTACGAACTCTATATTGGGACCAGCCATCGCCCGTAACTCGGCCTCCTGGCGGCCCTTACCCACTATCTTCAGGGGCAGTCTCAGCATGGTGAAAGCCTCAACCGCCAGGTCTATCCGCTTGTATGGTATCAGGCGCGACACGATGAGGAAGTAATCTTCCGAGGTCCCATCGCCTCTGGGTGTGTAGAGCCGCGTGTTGACGGGTGGGTTGATAACAGTAGCCTGACGCCTGTACCGCTTGCGTATGCGGCGTGCGGTGACACGCGAGTTGGCTATATAAGCGTCTACCCGCCCTGCTGAGGCCTCGTCCCAGAGTCTAACATAGTTCATCACCAGGGGCAAGACGTACCGCGCCTTGCTCGCGGTACGCTCGCCCGCCATGTAGCTGTGATAGTTCCACGCGAAGCGCATCGGGGCGTGGCAATAGCAGACGTGGAGCGCATCCGCCTCGGTGATGACCCCCTTCGCGAAGCGACTGCTGCTGCTCAACACCACATCGTATCGTGAGAGGTCGAACGTCTCGAACGCGGTAGGGTAGAGGGGCAAATAAAGCTGGTGCAGTTTGGCTATACCTGGGAGCTTCTGCATGAACGACGTGTTGATTTTCCACTTGCGGTAATGCGCGGGCATCTGCTCCCTCGCATACACAGCCGTGTAGAGGGGCGCGGAGGGGTAGACGTCGTGTAGCACGTCCACGACACGCTCGGCCCCGCCGTATTGTATAAGGTCATCATGTGCGAGAGCTATATTCATGCGCTCTTATTATACAGCAGCAACGGGAGCCTACCTCATCAGCACGACTGTCGTAAGCTCTGCGTAGTCGCCGACCGACTCTTTCTCTGATGTAGATACGGGCAATCGCTGCCCTTCCACAGATGAGTACATGCCTGTGATGAGCCGGTACTCGCCAGGCTGCGCGTCCGCACTGATAGGTATCTCGAATGTATCGGCCACTACCTGCCCTGGCTGCCAGGTCATAGTAGGCTTGAAGCCATGCCCCGGCTCGTCATCCTTCTGCCCAACTTTTCCTCCCTGATTATCTATGATATGGCTGAAAACTGTAAAACGCTCAAAGATGCGCTCCGTAGCTTGCCAGTAGAATGTCACCCTGAGAGTGCCGCCGGGCTTCACGGTGGGAGGGTCAGGATCCAGGCTGTACCCAAGCAGCAGAATATTGTCTCCAAAGCGCAGCTCCAATTTGCGGGACATGGGTGGCGTAGATTGTTCTTGTGCGCTCTTAAGGTCGCTTATCTGTAAGACAGGTCCTACTGGGAGCGCGCTATATTTGGTTAGTATAGAGGGATAAGGTCCGAGGAGATATATCTGACGCTTCTGCCTTAGCCACTCGTCTATCGCCCCGGTGTTGCCGTACTGGAAGCCCTCCACCTGGATAGGCGTCAAATCTGTGCGCCAACCCTCGACGCTCCTGAAGTAGACTGCTTCATTGAAGCGCATC
>JBBRVL010000368.1:0-4268 GCA_038246925.1 Chloroflexia bacterium | reverse complement strand
GTGAGAATGAAAGAAGAATCTTGTGATTGTAAATTCTAGTAATGAACCAACTAACATCTTTGACACGCATTTTGCCTTG
Source organism: Chloroflexia bacterium (assembly GCA_038246925.1). Taxonomy (GTDB): domain Bacteria; phylum Chloroflexota; class Chloroflexia; order QHBQ01; family JADMIH01; genus JADMIH01. The sequence goes on along the minus strand of JBBRVL010000368.1, from coordinate 4,189 downwards.
AAGTGTCCCAGTTGTAACATCCCATCGAATATTTCCGCTATCTCTATTCCGCGCTATGAATTCTTAACCAGGTTCAAGCCAGATACTGTGGGCATCGCCTACAGGTGTGACTCGTGTAATGCACCTATATTTCTTAAGTTCAATGTTATCAGGTATGATGTAGGGAATGCACGTGTTGAGTTATCTGACGAATACACAGAGATAGAGCGACCAAAAGAAACGTTCGATCTTACACATCTGCCCGAATCTGTTGCGGAAGACTTCCGCGAAGCTCTCACCTGTTATTCGAACTCTTGTTTCAATGCCTTCGCTGCAATGTGTCGAAGATGTGTTCAATCAATTGCTTCAAACCTCGGATCTGAGGGAAAAGACAAAGTTCTAAAGCAAGTACAAGACTTAAAGGAAATGGCTGAAATTGACGACGAAACGTTTGATGTTCTTAGACAGGTAGTCATCGACGGACATGATGGAGCACATCCACATTTACCAAAACTCTCGGCAGAACGAGCCAATGTCCTGCTGGAATTGATGAAGGATGTACTTTATCAAACATATATACGGAAAGCGAAACTTCAAGAGGCAAAGCTGCTTCGGGTAGCTGCTATACCGAAACGGGAGTAAATGGAATAAGTGATGAGATAGAGTTCCGTATCTGATGAATTATGGATGAAAGGAGCTAACAATGCCCTTCTATCACAAATTAGGCAATATCCCCCATAAGCGGCATACCCAGCACCGCCGCCCGGATGGGGTTCTTTACACCGAGGAGCTTTTCGGTTTCGAGGGCTTCTCAGGGAACGCCTCACTCCTGTACCACCACCACCCGCCGGTGCGCGTAGTGAATATCAAGCCCTGCCCGCAGGAGGAGCTTGAGGAGTGGAAGGAGCCTGTTCAGCGACACGTGCATACGCGCACGAAAGATGTCAAGCCGTCAGGCGATCCTATATCGGGCAGGCGAGTGCTGATGTTCAACAGCGACTGCCGCCTGGGGATCGTTCTCCCTAAAGAGGAAATGAGCTATTTCTACAAGAACGGCCAGGCCGATGAACTCTATTTCATCCACGAGGGCACGGGCCGCTTTGAAACGCAGTTTGGGGCGCTCCCTTACCGCGAGGGCGACTACGTTCTCATCCCGCACGGCACTATCTACCGGATCGTGATGGACGAAGGGAAGCCGCAGCGATGGCTGACTGTCGAGGGGAAATATATTCAGCCGCCGAAACGCTATCGTAACAACTTCGGGCAGCTTCTGGAGCATTCGCCCTACTGCGAGCGCGACATCCGAGTGCCCCAGGAGCTTGTTGCCGTGACAGGGGACGAGCAAGGCGGAGGCCCATTCGAGGTACGCGTGCGGGCCAACGATTTGCTCACCGCTTATTACTACGAGCATCACCCACTCGACGTGGTTGGCTGGGACGGCTATCTCTACCCGTATATCTTCAACATCGAGGACTTCGAGCCTATCACGGGACGCATTCACCAGCCGCCACCCACTCACCAGACCTTTGAGGCGCACAACTTCGTGGTCTGCTCGTTCGTGCCACGCAAGTATGACTATCACCCCGACGGAATACCGGCCCCGTATAATCACTCGAACATAGATAGCGAGGAAGTGCTATACTATGTGAACGGTAATTTTATGAGTCGCAAGGGTATAGATGTGGCCTCGTTCACGCTGCACCCGCACGGCATTCCGCACGGCCCTCACCCCGGAGCAGCGGAGGCTTCCATAGGCAAAGAAGCGACCGAAGAATTGGCCGTTATGGTCGATACGTTCCGACCTCTCAAGCTGACCAGATGGGCTAAGGAGTACGATGACCCTTCCTACCCTATGAGCTGGCTAGACAGGACGGACCAGGTGATGCCCACGGACACAGATTGACGTTCTAATATGTTACGAAGGAGGAAATAGGTGAAGAGTGCAAAGGGTAATTTACTAGCAATATCCCTGGTAGTGTTGTCAATGCTTGGGTTAGCAGGATGTGGTGGCGATTCAGCTGCCGGTCCTACCGCCACCACAAGATCCCTCGCGACGGCCACGAGCGCGGCTACCAGTACTCCCAAAGGCGATGCCTGGCAGACGTTTACCTCAACGGAAGGGCGATTTAGCGCAGCATTCCCTGGCGAACCGACAGAGAGTAATCAAATCGCGAATAGTGAAATTGGCGAACTTAACAACTATTTCTTCAAACACGCAAACGGCAGCACTCAATACGTGGTGAGCTACGTTGATTATCCGGCGGACGCAATCTCCGGTTCCGACCCTAAACTAATGGTGGCGGAGGGTTTCTCCAAGACCTTCGAAAGCTCCCCTGATACTAACAAGGTAGTGAGCAAGAGTGAGATCACCGTAGACGGCCATCCTGGCATGGAGGCCGAGATTGAGTACACAAGTGGGAACTATGTCTGGTATAAGCAACTGCTGGTAGATAACCGGATGTACCAGGTGCTCGCAACAGCACTGACATCCAGCAAAAACGATCTAGACGATGAAGCCAGGAAGTTCCATGAATCGTTCGAGCTGCTAAGCCAACCTACTGCAATTCCGGCCAATACGAAAATCCCAGCGCCTACTGAGATCACAATATCCGCGACCCCAACTGAGGTAAAGAAGATCTATGAGTTCTTGTCTACGTCCGACTACGAGAGCAGCTTTGGCGGAGGGGATAACGTGGTTGGGGTAATCAGATACAACGGGTCTCAAACTATCGCATCACCGGAGATTGTCGTAACCCTGCGTGACACGGCGAAGACAATCGTTGCCACGGAGAAGGCCTTCACAGTACCGAGCATAGTCAGGCCTGGGGGGCTGATTCCCTTCAAGGTTTCTTTCTTCAACCAGACTCAGGAGTGGGCGACGTACACGACCGAGATTCAAGCGAACCCCATAGACTCGTTCAGCAAGGGCTTCTACTATGATGAGTTCGAGTTCATCGAGAGCAAAATTGTCGCTGGAGGGAGCTCCTCGACCGGACCCAAAATCATTGGGACTGTGAAAAACATCGGCACAAAGGGTGCTTCCAGCGTCCAAATCATTGGCGCTCTCTTCGATGCGAAGGACGAAGTAGTAGATGTTTCCAGCGGATTCTCTAAGATTTCGGAGGTAGCGCCGGGCGATACCAGCACGTTCGAGATCGACTTCTCTAACGATGAAGCTGCGGTGCGATACGAACTAGTCGTGACTTCCTTTAGCTTGCGATAACCGCAGATTGATGGGTCCCCGTAGGCCAAATAAATGAACGTATCTTGCCTGACGCACGCGCACTTCACTAAACCGACTGAGAATAACTGGCTTGCAATGTCTCTATAATTGAATCGTTTCAACTGAACCTGTAGTCTGCTGAAGCCGCGAGCAGCGCGAACAGGGAAGAGCCATGCCACGGGACGGTATGGCTCTTGTCGTTGACCGGGACCCCATACCTAGCGTCACCGATGGCATCTCTCTTGCTCCTCCATAACCGACACCAATGACTGCTTATCACCTCAAGTCAACAAGCTAAGAGCTGGTAGCTCAAAAAGGAGGGCCAACATGAGCGAACGTGGACTGATCCTCGCTTTGCAGCGAATACACGACGATCCAGGCTTCACCGATAGAGTCTCCGAGAACCCGGAATCGACGCTGGGCATCTATGATCTCGATGAGGAAGAATGCCGGACACTGATCGAGGCGGTCAAGAAGAGAGATGGTATAGCTATACGTGGACTGGCGACAAAGGCTGGCATCGACTGGACAGCCGGGCACATCGGGGGCATAGGTGCGCTCGATGATGCGGATGTGAGCACCGAAGGCGCGGTGAAGCCGGGCATCCAGGGTCTCGGTGCGATGTCGGGTGACGGTTACGAGGGTGTCCAACCAACCCGTCCGGCCGGTACGTAACACTGGGTGAATGCCAAACAAGTGAAGAAGCCCTCTCATAATCGAGAGGGCTTCTTCTGTAGACAGATCAATCGAGATATGCTAGCGGCCTTAACGCATCTGGCAGCCGGGGTAGAATCCATTACTGACTATCTTCGACACCTGCCCTCTGGTAGCATTGTTAGCGGGTCGGAAGTAGGGCCGGTTCGTGGTGCCGCATGGCTCTCCAACTGCTCCGCAGGCGTAGCCGCTCATCATGCCGTGCTGGGCAAGCCTCTGTATCCACAGGTAGAAGGGGTGGCTCGACGGCACATCCTCGAAGGCTTGTCCTGT
>JBBRVL010000367.1:0-4288 GCA_038246925.1 Chloroflexia bacterium | reverse complement strand
GGTGAAGGTCCCAGGACGCGCACCAAGCCAGATGCCATATTGCCCTCCAAGCCCACTTTCCCCAACTGCACTCTGCGTGCCGGGTGGAAATATGGTGGTTAGCCATTGGCTGAAATAAGTATCGTAGATATCAGGTTGGTCCAGCGTAACAGGCTGCGCATCAGCCGGCAAGAGTGTTTTGCTCCTCGCTCGCGCCTCAACGACGCTCACTTTTTGACTAAACCTCATACCTATAGCGCCAATCAACCAATCTGATCCAACCTTGGTATAGAACACGCTGTATGCTCCACCCTCATATTGGATCCCGTCCACAGGCTCCTGCGTTACTACGCCACTTCCGTGCATCCTCTCCCATTCTGCTCTCGTCAGGCCGAGGCCCCCCGATACAAATGCTGGGGCAGATGGCAGGCTTGAACCGTCCCCGTACTTCGCTTGTAAGCGGAAAGCACCTAAAAGTGAGAGCAACACGTCATATGGTGCTTGCTTCTCAGGATGGGACTCAAAGACGGCACGCTCAAAATACTGCACCTTGTAGACCTTGCCATCTGTGGCAGAAGTCTCAAGGAACTCGTCTGAGATGGGATAACCTTGCTGCGCCAAGCCACCGTGAGATTGCCAGTAACTTAGAAACGCGCCGCCGACCCGCTTACCCGTCTGAGAAAAAAACTGCGAGCCAGGTAAGGTATTAGGCACTTGCTTCGCCGTGCCAGTAGGGTACTTCTCTTTATATCTAAAGGTGCCAAGAAGGGAAAGGAGTACATCGTTAGGCGAGCGATTCTCCAGGTGCATCTCAAAGACGGCGCGCTCAAAGTATTGTACTGTATAAATCTTGCCGTCCGTATCCGATGTTTCGCTAAACGGTTCGCTGATTGGGTATCCCTGCTGTGGAAGCCCTCCATGCTGCTGCCAGTATTGCAAGAAACGCCCACAGAGGGTGTGACCTGTTTGGTCGAACCGTTGGCAACTCGCCTGTGCGTGGGCGTCAGCCTGGAGCCAGTCGTCTGAACGCAAGATTCCTGTTGCTACAACAGCAACAACTAGCAAGAGACTGAAAACAGCCCTACGAAACATACCGGGAATCTCCTATTTGATCTCGAAGTTCACTGTCTTTTCAAGGACGTCATCGAGATATAGCTCGACTTTATAGCTGCCAATAGGCCAATCGTTGGGTAGTGTGAGGGTGAAATCCATAATGTCGCCTACGTCGCCGACTGTGCCCCCCTTTTCGAGTATCTTCTCGTTTTTGTAGGTGGCGCCCTCAGCGTCTTTAGCATCTATGGCTGTCCAAATGGCCTTGACCTTCGTGTCATCCGCTGCGTTTGAGACTTTTAGCACGCAGTGGAGTTTGTCTGTTTCCGGTGGGAAGGTCGTGGTGACACCAACTGCCTCGTTATTCTCGAAGCCAGTAGCCATCACTGCACTGGTGATTTCGGCATTTGAGCCGGTGGAGCCTACGCTACTGGCTGGAGTGGCTGTGGCAGAGATGCCCGATGAAGAGACCCCGGCGTTAACTGTGAAATCGAGCGTTCTTTTCAGGGTGTCGTTCACATAGAGGTCTACTTTGTAATCACCTTCAGGCCACGGCCTGGGGAGAGTCAAGGTAAAGTTGATGATATTGCTGACCCCGGTCATGGTTACTTCTTTGTCGTCAATAGCGACGTTCTTCTCGCCGCCCGCATCTACAGCTGTCCAGGCTGCTTTTGCCCTTGTGCCATCAGGGGGGTCATCCAACTCAACTACCAGGTGGAAGGTATCTTCAGGGGCGAACTCGGTTGTGGGGTCGACCGCCTCGTTGTTTTCATAGCCGCGCGCCAGCACAGCTTTGCTGACGCTCACACCTTCCCCGGTTGAAACGGTAGTGGCAGTTGGTTTTGGTGTGCGAGTCGGTGCGGAAGTCCTGGTGGGCGCAATTGTTCTCGTGGGGGCAGCGGTTCTCATAGGAGCAGAAGTCCTGGTTGGTCGAGAGGTGCTGGTGGGGCTTGTTGCAGTACCGCCCCCGCTGTCGCAGCCCGATAAGGTAAGTGCCAGGGCTAATAGCACAAACAAAGTAATAGGCCGAGCCATAGATCCCTCCTTCTATAAGTTGACATCAAGGTAGGGTCGGGACTTGGGCAGAGAAGGGTGGAACGCCCGCCGTTACATAGTAGTGTATCATATAAAAGGGCGACAGGAAACGGGCACAGGAAACGGGCACAGGAAACGGGCAAAAGAAAACCGGCGCAGAGCGTAATGCCCTTGCCGGCCGTGGGGTGGACCTGAGGAGACTCGAACTCCTGACTTCCACAATGCAAATGTGGCGCTCTCCCAACTGAGCTACAGGCCCTTGTACTGTATATTATAGCAAAGTACCGACCTCGGCTGCAAGGTATTCACCTTCTATGCATGCGCATATGCGTCAGTACGCCCAGCATCTTAGAAAATACGGCTTTGCCCCATTCAACCGCGTCTTTGCTCGCCGCCAGGTTCCAGTTGCTCAAGCTAGACTGACCCCAGTCGAACGAAAGCACCACTATGCGCGCATACAGGCGAGGGTCATGTACTAGAGTTTTCAATATAAATCTAACAGACAGGCTTTTACGTGTAGGAACGACACCTGCCAGGATGCCGGTGATAGTCCGGGCGTATTCCCTGTCTCTTCGCGCCGTATCTCCCATCAGTCTCATAACCGATAGCCACAAGCTGGTAAATGAGCGATTCTTGGCGACAGTCACATACAGGTCGGCTATACGCAAATCGAGGTCGAAAGCGGATCGCCAACGTCGTTCATATCTGGAGAGGAAGGCCGCGCTCAAGTCATTAGCGCGGAGCGCTTCGCCTGCCACCTCGGCGGCTATATGGGCGCTTTCAAGCGCAGTGTGGATGCCCTCGCCGTTTAGGGGGTCAACGAGACCGGCAGCGTCACCAACAAGTAAAACGCGCCGGGCATAGCTGCGGCTTGCGCTGCAATATGTATTCAGCGGCCAGCCCACTATGCGCCCTTCGAGATGTGCCCCTCGCAGGCGGACTTGTGCAGTAGGGTCGGTCTCTATCCAGTTCGTAAGTCGCTCGCGTAAGTTTATTTTGTAACGCTGGCAGACATCCGTGACCATGCCCAGGCCAACGTTGGCACGGCCGTCCCCGAGGGGAAATATCCAGGCATAGCCGGGGAAGAAACTCTTGTCGAAGGAGATATCGACCCGCGACGGGTCGCCCGCTACTCCTTCATAGTAAGCTCTTAGTGCAATCGAGCCGCTCTTAGCGCTTTGGACTCCCAGTCCCACAGCGCGTGCCACTACCGAGCGCGCTCCATCAGCACCGATCACCAGCCGCGCATGAAAGGTACATGGCTTACCTTCGCACTCCGCTCGAACCGTCGCCCCATCTCTCCCCACATCCACGCCCTTGACCTCACACTGCTCGATAGTCTCTGCGCCCGCAGTCTGGGCCTGGCGGAAGATTATCTCATCGAACAGTGTGCGCGGCAACACGTAGCCATAATCAGTGAGGCCCATAACTTGCGGAACCTTTGCGGCCATGATCCGCTCGCCATGCAAGTAGAAAGCACCGGAAGTTACACGGTTGGGACATGCTGCTTCCAGTGCGGGTGAGCAGCCCAACGCGCGCAACACCCGTTGCGAGCGTGGGCTTATCATATCACCACATACTTTGTCGCGTGGGAAGTTCGCTTTGTCAATAAGAAGTACTTTCCACCCAGCCCGCGCTAGGCTGATGGCGGTAGCACTCCCTCCTGGCCCAGCACCTACAATAACGACATCATATAATGTGTGGCTCATCAGTAACTCCCTGCTACATGATTATACCAACAAATGTGATATTTTTCACAAAGAGTGAGGGAGTGTATTGCTGCTTTGCAGCTCTGTTGCTATTTACTTTCTAATTGCTGCTGTAAGAAATCTGTTACTTGCCGTTCCCAGGCTTCGGACGCATCTATGATCAAAGATACGTGCCCTGCAGAGGGGAAGCTTGCCAGTTGTTTAGGACCATTCAATCGCTCGAAGATCGCGGTGTTCTGTTGGACGGTAACTCTGGGATCAAGGTCCCCGTGCATCAGGAGAACAGGACACTGGATAGAGCGGGCATACTCGGCAGGATTATGACTGAAGCCGTTGAAGCCTTGCTGCACGCTACCCCAGAATACCAGCAACTCCGCAAAAGGGAAGGCTGGCAGCCCTATCGCATGAAATCTGTTGCCGACCGTCCCGAGCAAGCTATCGAATGGGCTTTCTAGTATGACGGCGCTAGGTTGAACACCCTCAACAGCAACCGCCCGCAGAACTGCTGCCGCGCC
>JBBRVL010000366.1:0-4319 GCA_038246925.1 Chloroflexia bacterium | reverse complement strand
TCGCTGACGGGGCGGGGAGGGTGGAAAGGGCGCTCCTCATCCGCGACACGCAAAGACCGGCCAGCAGAATAAGACCAATCAGCCCCGACCACCAGAACCCGTGCGCGACGTTCACGATGCCGAACATCACCACGTTCATCACGTACAGCGCGACAGGAACCCAATCCCAGCTGACCTCCTTCACCAAGTCGAGTGTCCTGCTCACAAGCGCGTTCATCAAGAGGGCGGCAACGAGCCATGCGAGGTAGTTTGACCAGGGAATGTCGTAATAGCCCTCAGTTTCTTGCCATAGCCAATAGCCTTTAACATGGTAAGCGATAGGCTCCAATAGGAAATCCAGGCTCACCGCAAGTACGGCTCCCAGGCTGCATACTACCCATATTGCAGATGTGTGTAAGGCCCACCTCGCTGTAAAGATGCCGCCCACCACAATAAGCAGCCAAGCGAAGCCTATCGCCAGTGGCACTCCCCCCACAATCTCAGGTATCAGCACGCCAGTGTAGCTGTATGCCCCGAATGGGAAGCCAGTCGTGACCCCCAGGTACTCAAGCCCCAATCCGGCAACAAGTACCGCTCCCCCGACCGCCAGCCCCCGCCCATCGAAGTTCGCCCACAGCCACGCCCCCGCCGCCACGCCTAGCATCACCAGCAGCAAGCTACTCATCCACTCCATGCCGAATGGCATCCAGTCGAAAGAGAGGAGCAGGATTGCAAATGGGTAGACGAAAGCGTAGATGCTAAAAGCTACCAGCATCACGCCTTCAGGCAGGGTAAAGCGCCGCATTGATATATACCCATCAAAGTAAAGAGAAAATGGACCAGACGGTGCGCGTCTGGTCCATTTTCTCTTTATTTTGATCTAACTTTAGTGGCAGCCGCAGCCCTTTGCAGAGCCTGCGTCCTGGCCCGTGTCGAACGAGTGGCCGCAGCCGCAGGAGCGTACCGCGTTCGGGTTGAGGATGCGGAAGCCGCCGCCCATCAGGCTGTTCTCGTAGTCAATCTGCGAGCCGCCGACGTACTGCACGCTCGTCTCGTCTACGTACAGCTTCACGCCGTCTACCTCGATAGCGAGGTCGTCGTCTGCGGGCTGGTCCTCGAAGGCCATGCCGTAGGACATGCCGGAGCATCCTCCAGGATAGACGAATACGCGCAAGCCGAGATTGGGGCTTGCGCCCTCCTGCTGGCTGATAAGCTCGCGAAGCTGGCTCACCGCCGTGTCGCTCATTGTGATCAAGTTTGTATTTACGGTTTCCATGTGCTTTGTGTCAATAGCCATCTCTGTTATATCTCCTTACTAAAAAGCAAGTGCATGTTAATCTGTTCAACCTATACGTTCATTGTACCAGAAGGATCCCTGCAATGCAAGATGTATATTTGCGGGAATTAGCATCCATTCATTTTTCAATCCTTGACATGGCTATAAATTCTAGTGTAGCATAGATTTGAACTTGCGCCCGTACTATGCCTGTACAGATGGAGATAACTCAATGAAAACCGTTCTATATCTGGCTATCCTCTGTTCTCTATTGGTCGGTTGCGATTCGACGCCGCCCCTACCTACGGCTCTATACCTGCAACGCCTACTCCTATTCCTGTGCCCACTAGTACGCCCCTGCCCACGAATACGGTCCCGCCCTCGGCTACGCCCCTACCCACCAATACCCCAACTATCACCAGCACGCCGACCGAGACTAGCACTCCAACATTAACCCCAACCGCCACATCTACGTTCACTCCTGTACCTACAGACACACCAGTACCAACGCCGACACCGGAGATTGTGAAGCTGTCAGGCAAAACGGGTGCGAAGTCCGCGCCTTTCCTGCTGAACGGCGGTACTTACGTCGTGGACTACACCATGACTGATAGATCTGGCTTCACCTGTTATACTTTCGGCTTCGACCTTGTAAGCACCGAAAGCACAGGAGTGTTTGACGGGCACTCTGCCATAACCTCAAAAGGTGCCGATGCGGGCAAACCCTTTTCAGAGTCTACCTATCTCTATAATGTGAAACCTGGTACTTACTATATAGACGCCACAAATACGAGTTGCCAGTGGGATGTCACAATAAGACGCCCCTAGGAAGACATCTTAGCGACTGAACTACAAATGAAAAGGAGTGGCAAGTCGTTGTGCTTGCTACTCCTTTTCTTTACGTTTCCTGCTAACCAATAAGCACAAACTTTATGAAACCATCGCTGGCTGCAACAGTCCCAACTGAATTACCATGTTCAGAGCGAGCGTCTTGTAGCCCACGTCGGGGAAATGCACCGTCACGGTGTCACCCTCGATGGTCTGCACCATGCCGCCGCCCCACTTCCTGTGCGTCACCATGTCGCCTGAGCGGAACGGGACCAGGGGCACGGGCACGGCGGGCTGCAATATCGTGGTGAACCGCTTGTTTAGCTCGGCCAGCGTCTTGATGCAGTTGTCACACGCGCCGCAGTTGTCGCGCTCATATGCCTCGCCGAAGTAGCCGAGGAGGAGCTTTCGGCGGCAGTCTCGCGTGCTGGCATATCGCAGCATCATGTCGAGGCGGCTCTGCTCGTACTGCTTGCGCGCCTGGAGCTTCTTCATGTCGAGGAGGAGCCGCCTCCCCATGACGTGCGTCTTGCGAAACGTCACCACGTCTCCGTTGTCGCCGTTGCCGGCCAGGGCTGCCACCCCGCCCGCTTGCCCAAGCGCAGCCACGAGCGGCCTGATGCGCGAGATAGGCAGGTTGCGTATCTTGGCGACCTCCCCTATTGTGAGGGAGCGCACCTTCTCTCCATCGGCTCGCTCTTTAGCGCGCAACGTCTTGCGTATCTCGTCCCACAGGTCGCGCAGGTTCGACTCCGACGGCACGCTGCCCCCGATGAAGAATGACTGTATATTGCGGTCGCGGGGGTCGTATATCAGCACGGCGCGTGATGGGATGTCATCGCGGCCCGCACGACCCGCCTCCTGGTAATAGGCTTCCAGCGAGGCTGGGAGGTCGTAATGCACCACGTAGCGGAGGTTGCGCTTATTGATGCCCATGCCGAAGGCGGTGGTCGCCACAACGACGGGGGTAATCTCGTCCATCCAGTCCTGCTGCACACGGTCGCGCTCGCTCTTCTTTAGCTGCCCATGATAATATCCCGACTTGATGCCCACCTCGTTCAGAAGCTCGCTAACGCGCTTGGCCTCGGCGGTAGTCGCGACGTACACCAGGCCGGAGCCTTCCAGCTTGGTATCGAGACTTTGCAACTTGCTCGCGATCTCAGGGTCGAGCGTATCGAGGAAGTCCTGCTTGTAAGTCGTCCCGATGGGGTCTGACTGCCCGGAGGGGGCCTTGCCGAACAGCTTCAATAGCTGCCAGTCCTTCTCGCGGTCGGTAGATGCCGATAGCACGCTGAAAGTGAGGTTGGGGCGGTCGAACCCGTGGATGATGATGGAGGGGTCTGTGAGGCCGAGGTTCGACTGGATGTCGAGGCGCACCTGCGGGGTGGCGGTGGCGGTCAGCGCCAACACTGGCGGCCTGCCCGTCGCCTCTATCACCTTGTCGAGCATCAGGTACGCAGGGCGGAAATCGTAGCCCCACTCCGATATGCAGTGCGCCTCGTCCACCACCACCATGCAGACCTTGGTCTTCTTCAGGTGCTTCAAGAACTCCGGGTTGGCGCACCTTTCGGGGGTGACGTAAAGCAGCTTGGCGTCGCCCTGCAACAGGTCCTCTAGCTGCTCGTCCACTTCCTGCTCGGTGAGCGTGGAGTTGATAGCGGCCACGCCCTTGATGCCCCGGCTCTGGAGGTCAAGCACCTGGTCGCGCATGAGAGCGATCAGGGGCGACACTACGATAGCGGTGCCTTCCATAAGCATGGCGGCAAGCTGGTAGGTGAGGGATTTGCCCGCGCCGGTGTGGAACACCGCCAGCACGTCTTTCCCAGCGAGGAGGCATTCCAGCACTTCACGCTGGCCTGGCCTCAGTTCTTCGTGTCCGAAATAGCGATACGCCGCTTCTTCAAGCGCATCTCTCTTTAATGCTAACATTCTCTTTATCCTTGTTCTCTTTTCATTGGCCGTTCTGCAACTAAAAAGCGGTCGCCCACTTAGCTTATACTGGCGGTCTTATACAGGGTTAACGCGGCGTGAGATAGGTGGTTGCACCTGGCAACTCACACATGGTTATACAACCATACGCAAGGGGTTACCCGGCGCTGCAAGTCCGACCTTAGCTCCACCTAGTTCCGCAGCCGTCCGGAAGTATATTGAGCAACTTCCGTGCCACAATCCTGATAATGTAGGACTGCTGCACCTATATTTTACACCCTTTGTGCGTATTTTTCAAGCCGCGCCC
>JBBRVL010000365.1:0-4331 GCA_038246925.1 Chloroflexia bacterium | reverse complement strand
CCCGCCCGCTTGTGCCGCTGGCTACGCTGGGGCTTGTCTTCGGGGGGCGTGCTGTAGCAGAGCCAATTTTGGATTTTGGATTTTGGATTTTGGATTATAGGAGAGCAAACAATCCAAAATCCAAAATCCAAAATCCAAAATTAGACATCTGGGTGGCCGGGGGTTTGGCTGCTTCGCTGCTAATAGGCGGTTTTTACCTGGCGGGCGATGTAGCGGCGCAGATTCCCCAGCAGCGGCCCTGGCTTGAGATTTACATAACTGTAGGAAAATGGCTCGACGCCAACACGCCGCCCGGCGCGACCGTTGGATCGGAGGAGGTCGGTCTGCTGGGCTATTACAGCAAGCGCCGCATTATCGACTTCGCGGGTCTGATACAGCCTGAAGTAGCCGAGCACAGGGTGAAAGCGGAGAACCTGTGGGTGTTGCAAAAGTACAACCCCGACTACATAGTGGCGATGCCCGCGTGGCTGGCGGCTGTAGGCGCAGACCCCTGGGTGCAAGAGCGCTACGAGTTTGTTCGGAAGTTCGAGATGGTCAACGCCAACCCCACGACGGTGCTGAAGCGCAAATAAATCAACAGTGCCAAACATATGTTTATGTTGGCCCACCTTGGGGATGAGCAAGGGGTATATCCAGATTGGTCTACCCCTTGCTCATATCTAGCATTTATGTAAGCTGCGTGCCGCAGTTGGTGCAGAACTTGGCATTTGGAAGGTTCTGCGTCTGGCAGTTGGGGCAGGTCTTAGAAGCCTGGTCCGCGCCACATTCGGGGCAGAACTTCGAATTCGCCGGTATTTGGGCGTTGCAGCTATAGCAGGTGAGAGTAGATGCTGCCGAGGTTGCGGTGTTGCTTGACTGTGCAGGGCTTGACTGGGTGGTTGTGCCTTGCATGCCCTGGGCTATGATCTGGGCCATGCCCGCACCTATACCCATACCGGCTCCGAGGCCCATGCCCGCGCCCGCCGCACCCGCTATATTGCCGCCGTCGCCGCCATTTCCACCGCCGCCCGCGCCGAGGTTGCCCATCGCCTGGGCCGCCTGGTACTGCATGTACTGCTGCATGTTGCCGATAGCGCCCATGCCGCTTCGCTCGTCGATGCGTTTCGATACTTCCTCTGGTGGAGTTATCGAGGTGATGAAGAACGCCTTGAGGTTCAGGCCGAGGTTGGCGAAATCGTCTATCACGGAGGCGCGCAGGCCGGCCCCTAGCTCGTTGTACTTGGAAGGGAGGTCAAGCAGGGTACTCATCTGCTGGCCCATGATGTCGTTGAAGCGCGACACTATGATGCTGCGGAGGTAGTCCTCAATCTGCGTGGTCTCAAAGAGGCCCTGTGTACCGACAATCTTGTTGACGAAAAGCTGGGGGTCGGCCACGGCCATGGCATAAGTGCCGAACGCTCGCAGTCGCACCATGCCGAACTCCGAGTCGCGGAAGGTGACAGGTTCCATCGTGCCCCACTTCATGTCGATGAGGTCGGCCAGGTTGACAAAGACCACCTCGGCGCGGAAGGGGGATTTGCCGCCGAACGGTATGCTGATGAGGTTGGCTAGTAGGGGGATGTTGGCTGTAGAGAGGGTATGGCGTCCCGGCCCGAATACATCGAGCGCCTTGCCGTCGCGGAAGAAAACCGCCGCCTGGCTCTCGCGCACGATAAGCTGCGAGCCTAGCCTGAACTCCCCCGACCCACCTTCGGGCACACGGTGTACGATCTGCCGCCCCGTCGGGTCTAGAAACTCGATTACATCCAGTATTGCCATTGTCTTTTACTCCTTTTTATTCACCGCAGAGACGCAGAGAGCGCAGAGTTTTAATGTGGGTTTCTTATGTTATTTTGCAATGCAGCTGCGTATAATATTCCCAGTTCTAAACCCCTAATAACCTCTGCGCTCTCTGCGTCTCTGCGGTGAATAAGAAACTAGCCTTGCTTTGTGCTGAGGTTGACGGTTTCGCTGCCGCCTTCGCTTGAGCCTGATCCCATGCCTAGCTTGGCTTTGAGGGCCGCGAGGTCGCTGTCGACTTTAGAGTTGCGCTCGTTGTCATCGAAGGCGCTGTCGAAATCATCACTTGCTTCGTTGGCGAGTTCGGTGTCGGCAAGGCTGCGGGCCTCGGTGGTGCGGATGCGGCGCTCCATGCGGGAAAGCTCTCCGCTGTAGTCGGTCACGTCGAGGTCGCGCATGGTGCTGGTGACGTGCTGCTGGGTCTTAGCACGTCGGTAGCGGGCAAGGAGGGCCTCGCGGTTGCTCATCGCCTGCTGGTATTTGTCCTGAAGGGTATCTAGCTGGCTGCGCAGGCGGGATACCATCTCGCTCTGGGCATCTAGCTGCTGCTGGATAACCGCGATATTGGCGTCCGAGTCCGACTTGCGCTTGAGGGCTTCCTTGGCCATTGTGTCGTCGCCCTTGCGAACATAGTTCTCGGCGCGCTCTTCCATGTGGTGGACCTTGTCCTGCTCGGCTTTGAGGTCGTCGCGGAACAGGCGCTCCTGGGCCATCATATCGGCCACCTGCGAGCGTGCCTTATTGATCTCGCTCTCCATATCGCGCAGTATCTGGCTGAGCATTATTTCCGGGTCTTCTGCCCCATCGAGCATATCGTTGATATTGGCTCTGATAAGCGTGGACAGTCTCTCCATTACTCCCATTGTCTTCCTCCTAATTCAATATGATAATTTGCTTCTAAACAACAGAAAGGCCAGGAAACGCTCCTAGCCCTTCATCTGGTTGCCTGTGTCGTTGTCTGTATTTGTGCCCGACGAGGTGTCAACTATGTCGGCCATGTTGTTTGCCATGCCCATGCCGTCAACTATGTCGTGGCCCGGTGCGCCTGGGGCAGCGGCGGGCGAGGATGCGGACTCTATGCCGGTGCCCGCTTCACCACCTGTTGCGGCGGGTGCGCCTGGGTTCATGCCGCTCATCGAGTCGCCCGCAGGCATCTCGCTGAAGCTGCTGTTACCTTCCACCATTTGCCCCATGCCAGGTTCCATAGTCGTCTGGCTTGCTGCCTGACTCACATTGAGGTTGGCTGTTGGCGTGCCTGGGTCGCCTGGGTATCGTGCCTTTTCGCCGCCTTTATTACTACTTTCCAGGCCAATAGTGCTACCAGGGGTGCTTGGGTCGTATCCCGCGCTCATCGACCCTGGTGAGGAAGGCTGTTCGGCGGTCTGATTTAAGCTGGAAACGAGTGACTTGTATTCATTAGACTGAAGGCCACGACCTGATGTGAGAAAGTCGGTGCGCTGGTTGAGCCGTTCGTTCAACTCGTCCACGATAGTTGCGAGGCGAGCTACGCTGGTAGAGGCTTCACGCATATCCGCGCCTTCTATCGTGTCGATGGTCGAGGAGACCTGATCGACGCCGCTTGCGAGGGCCATATCGAACGCATAAAGCTGGTCAAGGTCATGGGCCTCTACCTTCACCGGGTCGAACAGGCCGGTGTAGCCATAGGTAGCGGTCGATAAGCGGTCAATAAAACGCTGCAAGACCCCTCCGAGGCGATTTACTTCTGATATCTCGCCCATGCGGTTTTGCCGGAGAAGAGTCTGCTGTATTCGGTTCAGGCGATCACGCTGCGAGGAGAACTGGCGGGCAAGCTGCATCCTGAGGAACTTGTCGGCGTCGCGTCTGCGCTCGCGGTCTACATAACCGTGGTAGCCTGGAATGATCCCCGCTATCTTGTGAAGGAAGCTGTCGGGCTTGTCCCCGACAATCCTGTCTCTCATATCCATCTGTTCCTCCTTGAACGAGTGAAACGTGAAACGTGATTAGTGTTAGATTTGCTTTAGTTGGCCCTGGTAGATATATCAAGATGTTTGCCAGAGTGGGCTAACATGTTGTCATGCCCTATCGTATTACGTGATTACTCTCCACTTCGTTACATCCACTTGCACACTCATTTGGCACTCATCGCTCACCACTGGCATTAGTCTGCCCCACCGCCGCCGCCTCCTCCACCGCCGCCACCGAACGAGCCTCCCCCGCCTCCCCAACCGCCGCCTCCACTGCTGCCGCTGCTCTGGGGTTGGCTTACGAGGGCGCTCGACGCCGAGTTGACCATGGAGGTGAAGCTGTCCGACATACCTTGCATCGCGCCCGCGAAGGAGTCGCTCATCCCTTGCATAGCCTGGCCGGGGTCAAGATTGGGCATTCCTCCTCCGCTTCCCCCGCCCATTGGACCGCCCGCCGACCTCTCGCCTCCGACGCCCGTCCCGACCGGGAAGTAGCCGGGGTAGTACCCGTAGGGCGCATAGTAGGTGGGCATGGCGGAAGGTACGCTGTTGAACTGGCGGGTGAGGTCTCGCTCGATATTGAGGGCCACGGCATATGGAAGGTAT